>DATCYI010000016.1:0-9664 GCA_036570385.1 Acidimicrobiales bacterium
CGGTCAGACCCCGGGCACCTCCTCCTGGCGGACGGCGCGGGCGCCCCGCAGCGCGAGCCGCGGGCCCGGGCCCTCGTCGGAGAGCTGGTCGACGCCCTGGTGTCGGCGCGCCGTGCCTGAGCTGCTCATCGACCCGGTACGGCGCCGGAGAGGCGGCCGCCGGCCCAGCCAGGAGGGCAGCGTCCCGAAGGAGCTCTGGCCCCTCGTCGTCCTCTCCGCCGGCATGCCGGTGCTCTACCTGCTCGGGTTGGCCGGCTTCGCGTGGTCCCTCCCAGGCGTGGTCTTCGGTGCCCGCCTGCTGCGCCACCCCGGCCTGCGCCTGCCTCGAGGCACGGGGCTGCTCGTCGGCCTCCTCACGTGGATCGCCCTCTCGGGCCTGCAGCTGAGAGGCGGCACGGCTCTGGCGATGCTGGGGTATCGAGGATCGCTGTTCCTCTCGATGGCTGCGACCTTCGTCTGGCTCTGCACCACCTCCACACGGGTCGTGCCGAACGCAGCAGTCATCAGGGTCTTGGGCTGGACCTGGCCGGTGATGATCGCCTTCGGGTACGCCGCGCTGGCCTTCCCGAGGCTCGACACAGGGAGCCTGCTCCAACGCCTCGTTCCTGGATCGATCGGCGGTGAGGTGTTCTTCCAAGACCTCACCAGCATCCGCTTCGCCGAGCTCCAGGGGTTCCTCGGCTACCCGGTGCCACGACCCGCCGCCCCCTTCCCCTACACGAACGGCTGGGGATCCGCGCTAGCGCTCGTCACCCCCTTCTTCCTCCTCGATCGGATCATCGGGCAGACGGGCGCGAGGCGGCGGAACGGCCTGGTTATGCTCGCGGTGGGTCTGGTCCCGATCGTCGTGTCGCTGAACCGGGGCTTGTGGATCAGCTGCGGCGTGGCGATCGCCTACGTGGTCGTCCGTCGCGGCGCCCAGGGCGACTGGCGGTCGGCCGCCACCCTGGTGGCAGCCACGACCGTCATCGTGACCATCGTGGCCCTCTCCCCGCTCGGCTCGCTCGTGACCGACCGGGTCGAGGGCGCCGAGCGCAGCAACGCCAGCCGCTCCAGCGTGGCCACCGCTGCGATCGAGGGCTCATGGGAGGCGCCACTGCTCGGCCACGGCGCGCCGGTCCAGCCCGAGAGCGACGGCCCGCCCATCGGCACCCACGGTCTCCTCTGGTACCTGATGTTCTGTCACGGATTCGTCGGGGCCGGGCTCTTCCTCGGTTGGCTGGGAGGGGTGGTCCGCCGTGCCATCGACCTGACGACCCCGCAAGGGATGTGGCTCGCCTCGGTGCCCCTCATGGCGGTGGTGCAGCTGCCCATCTACGGGATGCTGCCCCAGGTGGTCCTGCTGGGAGCCGGCGCGGCTCTCGTCTGGCGGGCTTGCTACCCGGAGATCGCGGCCGGACCTCCGCTCGACCACGCTCCGTGAGATTTGCGCGCGGAAAGGGATGGACGAACGGCGTCACATCACGTAGAGTGGTCGGCGACAGCTCGGGCACTCGTGCCCGGGCGGGGATGCTTTGATCCGTCGGTCGAACTGGTCGCTTGCGTGGCCGACGGGGAGCTAGAGCGAAACCGGCCCCGTCACTCACCATCTACCGGTGAGCGGCCGGTGCGCCGCTCACCGCTGAAGCGGGAGCAAGCGGACATGGGCAAGCGGGCGGCAACACATCGCAAGAGGGCTGCGGCCATCCTGGCGACGGCCATCGTCGCATCGGTTCTGGCACTCGTGTCGGCACAGTCGGTGTCGGCCGCCGACCCCGAGCCCGACGGAACGACCTCGGCCACGGCTGCCGCCTCCTGCTGGGAGGTGAAGGTCAACCACCCCGAGTCGGCCGACGGCCCCTACTGGCTCCTCACCCCCGAGCTCGGCGCACCGCAGCGGTTCTACTGCGACATGACCACCGACGGCGGTGGCTGGGTCCTGGTCGGTCGCGGCCGCAACGGCTGGACGTGGGACCACGCCGGACAGGGCACGCCTGAGCAGATCGTCGACGTCCCCACCGGCCCGAGCGCCTTCTCGCCCGCCACGCTGCACGGTGACACGATCGACGCCCTCCTCGGCGGCACCTCCGTGAAGGACCTCGACGGCGGCGTTCGCCTCCGTCGGGCCGCCAACGCCAACGGCACGTCCTGGCAGGAGGTCCGCTGGGACCTCTCCATCCTCGACACCTGGTCGTGGGGCTTCCCCGGCGGGATGCTGCTCGACAGCACGACCGTCGCCGGCACGCGCTACGACGGCGGCAACACCCGAGACTCCATGCAGGTCCGTGCCGGTCAGCGCACCTCCACCCTGCGCACCCAGAACAACGAGCGCCGCGTCAACACGGTGCTCACGAGCAACCACGGCTGGCAGGGCGGCTTCGCCTACGGCAGCACCGTCTCCAACGGCTCCAGCTCGTCCACGAGCTACCTGTGGGAGTACTCGAACGAGAACAACGCCCTGCCCTTCACGCAGGTGTTCATCCGCCCGAAGCTCACCAACCTCTCCTACGAGGACCTGCCGGCGGGGGGCACCCCGGCCCAGGCCATCAGCCCGCTGATGCAGAACACGACCGAGGGCCCGAACCAGCAGTGGGGCGTCACCGGAGTGATGCCGGGCTCCAGCCCCGACCCCAACGAGGTCCAGGCCTTCACCCAGATCGGTGACACCGTCTACGTCGGCGGCAAGTTCCAGTACGTCCAGCAGGGCGCCAACGGCACCCGGATCCTCCAGAGCCGCCTGGCCGCCTTCGACGCCGTGACCGGCGAGTGGCGCAGCAGCTTCCGGCCCCAGATGACCGGCAACGTGTGGGCCCTCGAGGCCACGCCCGACGGTCGCCTCATCGTCGGCGGTGAGTTCAGCCAGGTGAACGGCCAGCCGGCCGGGGGCCTCGTCGCCCTCGACCCGACCACCGGCGCCACCTTGTCGTCGTGGAGGGCGAACGCCACGCCGAGCGGCGGGAACTCCCACCCGTGGGTCCGCACCCTCGAGCTCCACGGCGAGTGGATCTACGTCGGCGGTCGCTTCAACGGCATCAGCGGTGGCACCCCGTCGAGCGGTCACATCACCCTCAGCGGCGTCAGCCGGGTCCAGTGGAGCGACGGTCGCCCGGACGGCGGCTGGAAGCCCCATGCCCCCGCCTCGGTCGCCGACCTCAGCGTCGACGAGACCGGCAGCTACGTGTACCTGGCCGGGTTCTTCGCCGAGATCAGCGGCGTGGCCACCGAGAGCGTGGCCAAGGTGTCCACCTCGACGCCGCCCGTCGTGACCCGCTGGAGCTGGACGCCTTCGGCAAACAAGAGCTACCAGCAGGCCATCCTCGCCGCCGGCGGCAAGGTGTACCACGGTGGTTCCGAGCACAACATCGACGCCTACGACGCCGCCAGCCAGCGGCGCATCAGCCGCAGCATCACCCACCAGGGCGGCGACTTCCAGGCCGTAGCGCTCATCGACGGCGTCCTCTACGCCGGCTGCCACTGCAACAACGAGGTCCACTCCGACGCCAGCAACTGGACGGGCGACCAGTCCCAGGTCGCGGTTGGTGCCAGCCGTACGGATGGCATCGGCTGGATCGGCGCATTCGACCCCGAGACCCTCGATCCCATCCCGGCCTTCCACCCCCAGATGGGCGTTGCCCGCGGCCAGGGCGTGTGGGCCATCCACCACGACGAGGCGCGCGACTGCATGTGGCTGGGCGGCGACATGAACCGCGGCAGCTACATCGGTGGCGGCTGGCAGTGGGCCGGCGGCTTCGTGCGGGTGTGCGCCCGTGACACCACCACCCCGACCACCCCGACGGCCCTTTCGGCGACGATCGAGGGATCCGGTGCCCGTCTCAGCTGGGGCGCCTCCTCCGACGACCGCGGCGCCGTCGCCTACGAGGTGCTCCGCGACGACCGTGCCATCGCCACGGTCAGCGAGCTGACCTACCTCGATCCGGCCCTCGACGACGGCCACCGCTACGCGGTGCGCTCCATCGACGCCGCCGGCAACCGCTCGGCCAGCACCCCGGTGCAGGAGGTCGTCCCGATCCCGGACGACGCCCGCATCGACCTCATCGAAGCGGGTGCCGACTGGGCCTGGCGCTGGGAGACCGCCGCCCCGCCGGCTGGCTGGAACAGCCCCACCTTCGACGACTCGTCGTGGTCCACTGGGGCGGCTCCGCTCGGCTACGGCAGCGACGACATCGCCACCACCATCACCGGGCCGTCGCCCCGGCCCATCGGCGTCTACCTCCGTCACGACTTCGACGTCGAAGACCCCTCCGAGCTCAACGCTGTCACCCTCACCACCCGGGCCGACGACGGCATCGTGGTGCACGTCAACGGAGTCGAGGTGGGCCGGTCGAACATGCCCGAAGGGGCCATCGGTCACAGCAGCTACCCGCTGGGCTCTCCCCGCACCTCGGCGGCTCTCGCCAGCCCGGTCACCTTCACGGTTCCTCCGTCGCTGCTGCAGGCCGGCACGAACACGATCGCCGTGCAGGTGGCTCTGGGCTACCGCAACACCCCCGACATCAGCTTCGAGCTGACGGCTCTCGGTCTGCTCGGCTCTGACGAGGGCACCGCTCCGGTGGCCCCGATCCCCACCGGATCGCTTCTCTCCAACGACACCGTCCAGCTCAGCTGGCCGGCCGTGGACGACGCGGTCGCCTACCGGGTGCGACGTGACGGCGCCCAGGTCGGCTTCGTGGCCGCTCCCGCCGTCACCTTCATCGACTCCGGCCTCGCTGGCGCCACCTCCTACGCCTACGCCGTGACGGCCATCAACGCCCTCGGCAACGAGTCGGCACCCGGCACGGCCACCGTCGAGACGCCCGTCGACCCGACGGCGCCCCTCGTGGCCGCCGGGTCCGACTGGGCTTGGCGCTGGGAGACCGCCGCCCCGCCGGCCGACTGGAACAGCCGCACCTTCGACGACTCCGCCTGGGCGACGGGCGCCGCTCCGCTCGGCTACGGCTCGGCGAGCCTCGGCACCACGATCACCGGGCCCTCGCCTCGCCCGATCGGGTCCTACTTCCGGCACGACTTCGCCGTCACCGACCCGGCGGCCGTCTCGGCCGTCACCCTCACGACCCGCGCCGACGACGGCGTCGTCGTCTACGTGAACGGCACCGAGGTGGGCCGGTCGAACATGCCCGCTGGGGCCATCGGCCACAACAGCTACCCGCTGGGCTCGCCGCGCACCGCAGCGGCGGCCGCCAACCCCGTGACCTTCACGGTGCCCCCGGGCCTCCTGGTCGCCGGGCAGAACACGATCGCCGCCCACGTCGCGCTGGGCTACCGGAACACCACCGACATCAGCTTCGACCTGAGCGCCGTCGCTCTGCTCGGCACGCCGGATCGCACCCCGCCGGCCGCTCCGGTCCCCTCGGCCACGCTGCTCGACGAGTCCTCCGTGGAGATCTCCTGGCCCGCCATCGACGGCGCCATCGCCTACCGGGTCGCCCGTGGCGGCTCCGAGGTCGGCTTCGTCACCGCGCCGGCCACCTCGTTCACCGAGGCAGGTCTGGCCCGCGGGGTCACCCACGAGTACTCGGTCACCACGATCGGGCCGTTCGGCAACGAGTCTGCGCCTGCCGCGGTCAGCATCGCGACCCCGGTCGATCCCACGGTGCCCCTCGTCGCCGGTGGGTCGCAGTGGCGCTGGCGCTGGGAGGCCGACGCCCCCGCTGCCGACTGGACGGCAGCGGCGTTCGACGACTCCACCTGGGCCACCGGCGCCGGCCCGCTCGGCTACGGCTCGAACGGCCTCGGCACCACCATCACCGGCCCGTCGCCCCGCCCCCTCGCCGCCTACTTCCGTCACACCCTCGACATCGCCGATCCCGTTGCGTTGTCCTCGGTCTCGGTCACGACCCGTGTCGACGATGGCGTCGTGATCTACGTGAACGGCGTCGAGGTCGGTCGGTCGAACATGCCTGACGGCCCCATCGGCCACAACAGCTACTCGCTGAGCTCGCCCAACTCGACGTTCGCGGCAGCCAACCCGGTCACGTTCAACGTGCCCATGGAGCTCCTCACCGCCGGCACCAACACCATCTCGGCGCAGGTGCAGCTGGGCTACCGCAACACCCGCGACGCCAGCTTCGAGCTGACGGCGCTGGGGATCAAGGCCTGAGCAGCGCTCTGGCTCCCACGCTTCCGGTCCACCACCTCACCGATGCCGTCCAGGGGCCGGCCCGTGGTGCAGACTTCACCTCCATGTGCCAGCGGCGGAGCACCTCGAAGCCCATGAGGGACCGATGACCCCGCCCGCGCTGGCCGAGCGCGGCTACCTGGAGGTGGCTCGGCGCCGCTGGCCCGTCCTGGCGGGATCAGTGGTGGTCGGACTGCTGCTCGGAAGCGTCACCGGCTCGCTGTCCGGCGACGGGTACACGAGCGAGTCGGTCGTGGCGCTGCGACCGGTCGTGGCCGATCCCTTCGCCCCCAACGTCCGCCCCTCCGATTCCATCGACGTGGCCACCGAGCGCCGCGTCGCCGCCTCCCGGGTCGTCGCCGGCAAGGCCGCCGCCGCTCTCGGCGTGGCCGAGATCGACGAGATCCAAGACGTCAGCAAGGTGGAGCTGGTCGGAGAGGCGCTGGCCCTCCGGTTCACCGTCACCGACGACACTCCGACCGAGGCCCGCGACAAGGCCGATGCGCTCGCGAACGCCTACCTGGCGCACAGGCGCGAGGCCACCGAAGCCCTGGTCACGGACATGGTCACCTCCATCGACCTGGAGCTGCTCGCCCTCGGTGGCCTCCCGGTGGGCGAGGTGGATGCTGCCACCGCAGCCCGGGTCACCCGGATCAACGATCTGCAGGCCCAGAAGGCGTCGCTTCTGGCCATCCCGGTCAGCCCCGGCACGCTCATCGACCCTGCCCGCCTGGCGGAGGAGCCCTCTGGCACCCCTGCCTGGATCGGGCGCGTCGGAGCGCTGGCCTTGGCCGTCCTCGCCGGGTTCGCGATCGCAATCGGTCTCGATCGCTGGGATCGCCGCATCCGGGGGGCGTCCGACGTGATCGAGGTGGCCGGACCGGTCCTCGCGATGGTGCCGGTGGCGCGAGGCGGCTCCGCGGCCGACGCGAACACCCGCAGCGAGGCCATGCGCCTGCTGCGCCTGCGCCTCGAGCGAGCCACCACCGGCCCTCTCGGGCGCATCGTGCTGGTCCCGCCCGTGACGGGCCCGCCGGTGGAAGACGTCGCCATGGCGCTGGCCACCGAGCTCGCCGGCGACGGCGGCGCCGTGCTGGTGCGGATCGACGAGCAGTGCACAGGCCCGAACCTGGTCGATGCCGCCGCCGGCCGGATCACCATCGAGGAGGTGCTGCAGCAGGGGCCCGCCCCGGGCCTGCGCACCACCGAGATGGACCTCGGGGGCGAGGAGTCGTCTCTGAGCGTCGCTGAGGTCCTGAGCCAGCTCGATGGTCGGGCCAACCACGTCGTGTGCGTGGGCCCTGCCGTGCTGGAGTCGGCGGCCGGGCTGGAGCTGGCGGTGGCCTCTGACGTGGTGGTCATCGTGGCCGATTCCCACACGACCAAGCTCGAGGAGCTGTCGGCCACCGTCGATGCCCTCGACGGCGTGAAGGCCCACTACGCCGGGACCGTGCTCGTCGGCACTCGCCGATGAGCACCGCTGGCATCGGCCAGCCCGCGCCGCCCAGCGGTGCCACCGACTCCCGGCCGCTGCTGTTCGTGTGCTCCGGCGGAGGACACCTCACGCAGCTCCTCGCCCTGCGCAGCTGGTGGGAGGACCGGCCTCGGGCCTGGGTCTCCTTCGGAACCGAGCAGGTCCGCTCGAGCCTGGCCGGCGAGCGGCTCATCCCCTGCTACCACCCCACGACCCGTCACCTCGGCAACCTGCTGCGCAACACGGTGCTGGCCTGGCGCACCGTGCGCACGGAGCGCCCGGCCGCGATCGTGAGCACGGGCGCGGCGGTGGCCGTGCCGTTCATGCTGCTCGGCCGGCTGCTCCGAGTGCCGACGGTGTACCTGGAGGTCTACGACCGGGTCGACTCGACCACCATGTCGGGTCGGATCTGCCACCGGATCGTCGACCTCTTCCTCGTGCAGTGGCCCGAGCAGCAGGCCCTCTACCCGGGCAGCACCCTCGTAGGTCCGCTCTACGACGCGGACGGCGGACAGGCTCCACTCTAGATCAATTGATCTTGAACGATCGGGTCCGAATCGCGCCGGTTGAGGGTTGCCACATCCAGGTCGAGGCTTGCCGCGGACGGGGACCGGCATCGGGACGAGCCGGCCGCGGCGGTCCGAGCCTGCCGATGGGCGAGGGCCGGGAGGCGCCCGGTCACCATCCACCAGCGCGGCGGACCGCTCCCCTAGGCTCCAACGCAGACCTCCGAAGGTTCCGTCTTGTGCCGCAGCGGCCGGCTCCGTAGTGTGCGCCCCGATATGGCAGACGACGCTGGTTCGCCGCCGCCCTCTCCGGAGGACGGTGACGGCGACGAGATCATCACCCTGCGCGAGGCGGCGGACCGTTTCGGTGTTTCGACCACCGAGCTCCGTCGGCTGGCCCGCGCGGGCGATCTTCCCGGCGCCTCGACCCGCCCCACCCCCTCTGGTGGAGTCGAGTGGGTCGTCCCGGCATCGTCGGCCCAGTCGGTCGCTGCGAGCCAGCAGGCAGCAGGCGAGGCTGATCCCTTCGGATCGCTGCGCACCTTCGAGGAGCCCCCGCCCCGCCGCAACACCGCCCTGATCGGCCTCATCGTCCTCCTGGCGGGCCTGGTGCTCGCTGGCACCGCCGTGTGGCTCAGCGGCGACGACGGGGGCCAGGAGACGGCCAACGAGCCCACCACGACCTCTAGCGACCCCGAGGCGCAGGCTCTCGCCGCCCTCGAGGCCGTCATCCAGGACGAGGTCCCCGAGGGCCAGCCCATCGGCACCCTCGGCAGCGCCGCCGAAGACCTCGCCGGCCGCTACCGCCCCACCGTCGTGCTGCCCAGCGCCGACGCCCCGCCCGCGATCGTCGTGATCGCAGGCGACCTGACCGAAGAGGAGCAGGCCGCGGCCGACACGCTGGCCAGCGCCGGACAGCTCCTCACCTCTCGCGACGACGTCGTGCCGGCCCTCGAGGTCTGGCGCGTCGATCCCGCCACAGCCACCACCGCCACCACAGCGACGCCGAGCACAGAGGCAACGACGACCTCCGAGGCGCCCAACGAAGCCACGACGACGACCGAGGCAACGACGACCTCGGCGCCATCGACCACGACGACAGTGCCAGAGACCACGACCACCACCTCACGTGACAGTGAGGAGCTCACCCCCTCCGGCCCGGCGACTCCCGGGACAATCGGAGAGGAGCCGTCAACATCAATTGATGGCACGAGGGTTGTGAAGGCTGGCGAGAGCTTCTGGTCGATCGCAGAGGACGTGGTCAAGGCTTCATCCGGAGGAGACGCCACGATCCAGGAGGTGACCAGCTACTGGGCTGATCTCATCGAAGCCAACCGGGCCGACCTGCCCGATCCAGGCAACCCCGACCTCATATACGTCGGGGCGACGTTGCAGCTCCCCAGTCCATAGGCCCTACGGGCCCGCATCCCCGCTGCCGGTCAGTCGGCGGCACGCACCACACCCGCCACGGGCATCGCTCTACGCGCCCCACCGAGTAGGTTCTGCCGCCGTGATCCTCTCCGACCGCACCATCCGCGAGGAGCTCGCCTCCGGCCGAATCGTGATCGA
>DATCYI010000017.1:0-2252 GCA_036570385.1 Acidimicrobiales bacterium
GCGATGCTGGCCGTGCGGGCCAACGAGCGCTCGGCGGCGGCGGCGGGCATCTCCGTCACCCGGGTCAAGATCGTCGGCTTCGCCATCGGATCGTTCATCGCCGGCCTCGGCGGCACCCTGCTCGCCTACAAGCAGACGAACGTCACCTTCCAGTCGTTCAGCATCTTCGAGGGCCTCACCGTCTTCTCCACCGCGGTGATGGCCGGCATCACGTCGGTCAGCGGCGGCATCGTCGCCGGCGTCATAACCAGTAGCGGGATCATGTTCGTCGCGCTCGACCGCGCCGTCGACATCGGGCCGTGGTTCAGCATCGTGTCGGGCCTGGGCGTCATCTTCACGGTGATCTTCAACCCCGAGGGCATCGTCGGTCCGGCTCACGCCGAGCTCGACAAGCGGCGCCAGGCGAAGCTGCGCGAGGCCGCCGGCGAAGCCGACGACCACACCTCCTCGGTGGCAGCCTCGCTGCCGTCCCTCGCGGCTGACGGCCCCGCCTCGGGCCGCCCCGCGCTCAGCGTCGGCAGCCTCACAGTCACCTACGGGGGCGTTACCGCCGTCGACGACGTGGCCTTCGAGGTGGCGGCGGGCACCATCACGGGCCTGATCGGCCCGAACGGCGCCGGCAAGACGACGACCATGGATGCGATCTGCGGCTTCACCGACTGCAAGGGCGCAGTCGACCTCGACGGTCGCGCCCTGCGCGAGCTCGCCCCCCACCAGCGGGCCCGGCTCGGACTCGGCCGCACCTTCCAGGGCCTCGACCTCTACGAAGACCTGACCGTCGAGGAGAACGTGGTCGTCGGCCAGTACGTGGCCGGGGCAGCCGCCAGCGCCGAGCACCTCGCGGCGGTGCTAGCCATCCTCGACCTCACCGACGACCGGGAACGTAACGTGAAGGAGCTCTCCCAGGGTCAGCGCCAGCTGGTGTCGATCGCCCGCGCGCTGGCCGGCCAGCCGAGCGTGCTGCTGCTCGACGAGCCCGCCGCCGGGCTCGACAGCTCCGAGAGCGAGTGGCTGGCCACCCGCCTGCGGGGGGTGCGCGACAGCGGCGTGACCGTGCTGCTCGTCGACCACGACGTCAACCTCGTGCTCAGCCTGTGCGACGAGATCCACGTGCTCGACTTCGGCTCGCTGATCGCATCGGGTCCGCCCGATCGCATCCGCAGCGATCCTGCCGTCACCGAGGCCTACCTCGGCTCCAGCCTGTCGACCGACGAGGAGGTGGTCCCCTCGTGACCGCACCGACCGCAGCCCGCACAGCCGGGCTCAGCTGCCAAGGCCTCTCCATCGGGTACGGCGACCTCGCCGTGGGCCGTGGCATCGACCTCGCCGTAGGGCGCAACGAGATCCTGGCCGTGCTCGGCCCGAACGGAGCCGGCAAGACCACCCTGCTGCTGACCCTGGCAGGCTTCCTGGAGCCCCTCGCCGGCTCCATCGCGGTGGACGGCGATGCGCTGCCGCCTGGTTCCCCGCGACGAGCCAACCGCTCCGGCGTCGTGCTCGTGCCCGACAGCCGGGCCCTGTTCACCCAGCTGAGCGCCATCGAGAACCTGAAGCTGGCCGCCCGCGGCGCCGGTCCGTCCGTCGATGAGATGCTCGACCTGTTCCCGGCGCTGGCCCGCCGCGCCAAGCTCAAGGCCGGCATGCTCTCCGGCGGTGAGCAGCAGATGCTCGCCGTCGCCCGCGCCCTCGTGCAGGGCCCGAGCGTGCTCCTGATCGACGAGATGAGCATGGGCCTCGCTCCGGTGGTGGTCGAGTCACTGATGCCGGTGGTCCGTCGCGTGGCCGATGAGAGCGACGCAGCCGTCGTCCTGGTGGAGCAGCACGTGCGGCTGGCGCTCGAGGTCGCCGACCACGCGCTGGTCCTCGTGCACGGCGACGTGACCCTCAGCGGCCCCGCCGCCGACCTGGCGGCCGACCCCGCCGCCCTCGAAGCCGCCTACCTCGGCCACTCCGGCTGACCCCAGACGCGAAGGTGGGCGGGTCCGAAGACCCGCCCACCAGCTCGCGTAGCCGGGGGTGCGCTACATCTCGAACAGCGGGGTGGCGTCGACCGCCACCGGGTTCTCCACCTCGCCGTCCTCGGTGAGGGTGCCGACGAAGAACGACACGGAGCAGACGTTGGGCATGATCGCCACAGTGGAGCCGTCACACGTGAAGGTCTGGCCCTCCGCCATCCACAGCGGCACGTCGGCGGCTGCCTTCATCTGGGCCAGCACCGTCTCGGCGGTGACGTCGCCGGTGAGGCCCTCCAT
>DATCYI010000018.1:0-14380 GCA_036570385.1 Acidimicrobiales bacterium
CGTGGGGCTGGCGGTCGCCTTCAACGGCTGCATCTACAACCACCGCGAGCTGCGCCGGGAGCTGGAGGCCAAGGGCCGACGCTTCTTCACAGGCCACGACGGCGGTGACGGCAGCGACACCGAGGTGATCCTCCACGCCTACGCCGAGTGGGGCGACTCCTTCGTCGAGCGCCTCCACGGGATGTTCGCCATCGCCATCGCCGAGCGCGACTCCGGCCGCGTCTTCCTCGCCCGAGACCGGCTCGGCATCAAGCCGCTCTACCTCTCAGAGGTCGGCGGCTCGCTGCGCTTCGCGTCGACCCTGCCGGCCCTGCTCGCCGGCGGTGGCATCGACACCTCGATCGACCCGATCGGACTGCACCACTACCTGTCGTTCCACTCGGTCGTGCCCGCTCCCCGCACGATCCTCGCCGGCGTCTCGAAGCTTCCGCCGGCCACCACCCTCGCCATCGAGCCCGACGGCCGCCGGGTCGAGCGCAGCTACTGGGCACCTGCCTTCGAGCGCGACCCGGAGCGGGCTGATTGGTCCGAGCGGGACTGGGAGGACGCCGTGCTGGCCAGCCTGCGCACGGCGGTCGAGCGCCGGCTGGTGGCCGACGTTCCCGTCGGGTGCCTCCTCTCGGGCGGGCTCGACTCCAGCCTCATCGTCGGCCTGCTCGCCGAGGCCGGTCAGCAGCACCTGTCGACCTTCTCGATCGGCTTCGAGTCGATGGGCGGCGTCGAGGGCGACGAGTTCCGCTACAGCGACATCGTGGCCGAGCGCTTCGCCACCGATCACCACAAGATCGAGATCCCGGGCGATCTCATCGTCCCCTCGCTCGATGCGGCGATCGCCGCCATGGCCGAGCCCATGGTGAGCCACGACGCCGTCGCCTTCTACCTCCTCTCCCAGGCGGTGGCCCAGCACGTCAAGGTCGTGCAGTCGGGCCAAGGCGCCGACGAGGTGTTCGCCGGCTACCACTGGTACCCGCCGATGCTCGACCGCTCGGCCGCAACCCCCGACGGCGCGCTGGCCGCCTACCGGGCCGCGTTCTTCGACCGCGACCACTCCGAGATGGGCCAGGTCGTCGACGACGCCTGGCTCCTCGACCACGACGCCAGCGGCGACTTCGTGCGCGACCACTTCGCGGTGCCCGGCGCCGAGACCGGCACCGACAAGGCGCTGCGGCTCGACACGACCGTGATGCTCGTGGACGACCCGGTGAAGCGCGTCGACAACATGACGATGGCCTGGGGGCTCGAGGCTCGGGTGCCGTTCCTCGACCACGAGCTGGTGGAGCTGGCCGCGGCGTGCCCGCCTGAGCTGAAGCTGGCCCAGGGCGGCAAGGGCGTGCTCAAGGAGGCGGCCCGCCGGGTGATCCCCGCCGAGGTGATCGACCGGCCGAAGGGCTACTTCCCGGTGCCCGCCCTCACCCACCTGGAGGGGCCGGTGCTCGACCGGGTCCGGGCCGCCCTGCACGCACCGGCGGCCAAGGAGCGGGGCCTGTTCCGGTCCGACGCCGTCGACGGGCTCCTGGCTGCACCCAACGAGTCCCTGACCCCCCTGCGAGGCAACCGCCTCTGGCAGCTGGGGCTGCTGGAGCTGTGGCTGCAGCACCACGTCGACCGGATCGCTTGATGGCCACCGACCGCACCGCACGCTCCCCGAAGGGCTGGGCCCGGCGCGATGCGATCACAACGACGTCATGGGGCACGCCGCCCGAGCACCTCACCGACCCCATGGCCGACGACGTCGTGCTGGAGATGGGCTGGGGCCGGCTCATCTTCGGCCAGACCTTCTCCGACCACGCGGGCATCGAGACGGCGCTGCGCGACGAGCGCCTCGGCCGCCGCGACATCGCCCTCTACATGCGCGACCCGCACATCCTCGTGTCGCGCCGCCCGCAGGACCTCTTCGTCGACCCGTCGTTCACCTACCGGATCAACCTCCACTCGTACCGGGCCCGGCGCGACACCATCGCGGGGGTCGTGACCCGCAACGTCAACAGCCTGGAGGACTGCGAGGAGATCAACCGGATCTACGTCCGCTGCGGCATGGTGCCCGCCCCCGTGGACGTGCTCTGGGAGAACCAGCAGAAGGCCCGGGTGGTCACGGTCCTCGTCGCTGAGAGCGTGGAGACCGGCCAGATCGTCGGCACGGTCACGGGCGTCGACCACGAGCGGCTCTTCGCCGACCCCGAGGGCGGCACCAGCCTCTGGTGCCTGGCCGTCGACCCCGCCTGCCACATCCCCAACGTGGGCGAGGCGCTGGCCAGGGCCCTGATCGAGCGGTTCCAGACCCGCGGCCGGTCCTACCTCGACCTCTCCGTGATGCACGACAACCGCCCGGCGATCCGGCTCTACGAGAAGCTCGGCTTCGAGCGGGTGCCGGTGTTCGCGGTGAAGCGCAAGAACGCCATCAACGAGGCCCTCTTCGGCGGGAACGTCCCCGACGATCTCGACCACTGCAACCCCTATGCCCGGATCATCGCCGACGAGGCCCTGCGCCGGGGGATCGCCGTCGAGGTGCTCGATGCCGATGCCGGCTACCTGGCGCTGACCCACGGCGGCCGCCGCATCGTCACCCGGGAGTCGCTGTCCGAGCTCACGTCCGCGGTGGCGATGAGCCGCTGCGACGACAAGCGCATAACCCGCAAGGTCGTGGCCGAGGCCGGCCTCAACGTGCCCCGCGGTCGCACCGCCCGCCGCGACGGCTCGGACGTGGAGCTGCTCCACGAGATCGGTGAGCTCGTGGTGAAGCCCGCTCGTGGCGAGCAGGGGCAGGGCATCACCGTCGGGGTGACCACCGAGCCGGAGCTCGAGGATGCGATCGAGCTGGCCGGCGCGCACTGCGCCGACGTGCTGTTGGAGGAGCGCTGCGAGGGGGAAGACCTGCGCATCATCGTGATCGGTGGGAGCGTCGTGGCCGCGGCCGTGCGCATACCGGCCACCGTGGTCGGCACCGGCAGCCACACCATCCGAGACCTCATCGAGGCCCAGTCCCGCCGCCGCTCCGCGGCGACCGGCGGAGAGTCCCGCATCCCGCTCGACGACACCACCGAGGCGACCATCCGGGCCGCCGGCTACGGGTACGACGACGTCCTGCCGGCCGGCACCGAGCTGCGGGTGCGCGGTACTGCCAACCTCCACACCGGCGGGACGATCCACGACGTCACCGCCCAGCTCCACCCGGAGCTGATCGACGCCGCCATCGCCGCCGCGGAGGCGATCGACATCCCCGTCACCGGCCTCGACCTGCTGGTGCCGCGCGTCGACGGGCCCGAGCACGTGTTCATCGAGGCCAACGAGCGCCCGGGGCTCGCCAACCACGAGCCGCAGCCCACCGCTGAGCGGTTCATCGACCTGCTCTTCCCCGCCACCCGGGCGATCCCGCGAGGATGGCGACCGTGAGCCCCGACCAAGTCCCCTCGCCGTCCCCGCTCGAGATCGACCGAGAGCACCTCGTCGGCCTGCTGCTGCGCCTGCTGAACACCCCCTCTCCGGCGGGCCGCACCGACGCGGTGATGCAGCTCATCGGTGACGAGCTCACGAGCCTCGACGTGCCGTTCGAGCTCACCCGCCGAGGAGCGATGCTCATCGAGCTGCCCGGCAAGCGCGACCCCGACCGTGCGGTGGTGGTGCACGCCGACACCATCGGGGCGATGGTGCGTGCCATCCGACCCGACGGACGCCTCGACCTCGTGCCCATCGGCACCTGGTCGGCCCGCTTCGCCGAGGGCGGCCGGGTCACCGTGTTCACGGAGGAGCCCGACGGGATCCTCACCGGCACAGCGCTGCCCTGCAAGGCCAGCGGCCACGCCTTCGGCGACGAGATCGACGAGCAGCCGGCCAGCTGGGACAACCTCGAGGTGCGCCTCGACGTGCGCGACACCGACCCCGATGCCCTCGCCGCGCGCGGCGTGCGGGTGGGGTGCTTCGTGGCCTTCGACGCCCAGCCGGTGGTGACCGACGAGGGCTTCGTCGTCTCCCGCCACCTCGACGGCAAGGCCGGCGTGGCCGCGGCGCTCGCCGCCGGCCGGGCCATCGTCCAGTCCGGCGTCGAGCTGCCGCACACCTCGCACATCCTCATCACGATCGCCGAGGAGGTGGGCCAGGGCGCCAGCCACGGGCTGCACGCCGACGTGGCCGAGATGCTCTCGATCGACAACGCGGTGTGCGCTCCCGGCCAGCACTCGATCGAGAACGGGATCACCGTCCCGATGGCCGACATGACCGGCCCGTTCGACTACCACCTCACCCGCCGGCTCCTGCGCATCTGCGCCGACCACGACCTGGCCGTCGCGCGCGACACCTTCCGCTACTACCGCTCCGACGTGGCGGCGGCCATCGAGAGCGGAGCCGCCACCCGCGCGGCGCTCGTCGCCTTCGGCCTCGACGGCAGCCACGGCTGGGAGCGCACGCACATCGACTCGGTCGAGGCGGTGGCCCGGCTGCTCACCACCTACCTGCGCACACCGCTCACCTTCGAGTCGTGGGACCGCACGGAACGGGGCCCCCTGAAGGAGTTCCCGTCGAGCCAGCAGCCGGTGCCAGACGACGCCTGATGAGCCCGATGTCCGGTCCGGGGTTTTTCGGTGCCTGGCGTCGCAGTTGAACCTACGCTGACGCCAGCGCGGGGTCAGCGGGACCCTTGCGAAGGCATGAAAGCAAGGCAATGGCCACTGGCACCGTGAAGTTCTTCAACAACGACAAGGGCTACGGGTTCATCACCCAGGAGAGCGGGCCCGACGTCTTCGTCCACTTCTCCAACATCGAAGGCGAGGGCTACAAGACGCTCGAAGAGGGTCAGCGGGTCGAGTTCGAGATCGCCCCCGGCCGCAAGGGCGACGAGGCCACAGGGGTCCGCGTCGTCGGCTGATCCGCTCCAGCCCGCTCAGCTGTAGAGAGCGGCGATCTCGTCGGCGTACTTCTGGTGGATGCCGCGCCGCTTGAGCTTTGAGGTGGGGGTGAGCTCCTCGGAGTCGGGGAGCCACTCCTCCGCCAGCACGCGCACCTTCTTCACCTGCTCGGCGTGGTTGAACTCGGCCATCACCTCTTCGAGGCCCCGGTCGATCTCGGCCAGGACGGCCGGGTCCTGGGCCAGGTCGGCGAGGGTGTCGAAGTCGATGCCCTGCTCCTTCGCCCACGCCGGCGCCACATCGGGATCGAGCACCACCAGAGCCGACACGAACGGCCGCTGGTCGCCGATCGCGCAGGCCTGCCCCACGAGGGGGATCTGCCGGAGCGCCGTCTCCAGGTTCGCGGGGCTGATGTTCTTGCCGCCCGCGGTGATGATCAGCTCCTTCTTGCGGTCGATGATCGTGAGGTAGCCCTCCTCGTCGATCGTGCCGATGTCGCCGGAGTGCAGCGTGCCGTCCGGGTCGATGGTCTCCGCCGTCTTCTCCGGGTCGTCGAGGTAGCCGAGGAACACGTTGCCGCCCCGGATGCACACCTCTCCCTCCTCGGTGAGGAACATCTCGGTGCCGGCGAAGGCCCGGCCCACCGTGCCCGCCCTCACGCGGTACGGCTCCCAGGCCATCAGCGCGGTGGACTCCGACATCCCGTAGATCTCCGACAGCGGCACCCCCAGCGCCCGGAACCAGCTGATCAGCTCGCCGGCGATCGGGGCCGCGCCGCTGATCGCCACCTTCATGGCGTCGAGTCCGACGAGCTCTCGCACCTGCGAGAAGGCCACGGAGTCGAGGAAGTTCCAGGTGGCGAGGTCTTCGTCGGTGGCCTGGCCGAGCGAGCGGCGCTCGGTGATCGGGATGGCCGCCGCGACGGCCTCGTCGAACGAGGCCTTCTTCTCCGGGTCGGCAGCGAGGGCTGCCTGGACCCCGGCGTGGATCTTCTCCCAGACACGAGGGACCCCGAACATGATCTCGGGATGGACCTCCCGCGCGTACTCGGCGACCCGGCCGGGCTCCGGACAGGTCGTGACCTCCAGGCCCCCGAGCACGCCGAGGTAGTGCGTGCAGAGCCGCTCGGCGATGTGCGCCATCGGCAGGTACGACACCACCCGCAGGCCCACCGGGTCGATGTCGATCATGCGGAGCAGCCCCTCGGCGGTCCACACCACGTTGCGGTGGCTGATCAGAGCTCCCTTGGGCGGCCCGGTGGTGCCCGACGTGTAGATCACCGTCACGGGGTCGTCGGGCGAGCAGGCGCTGGCGAGCGCAGCGAGGTCGGCGGGCTCGTGGCCCTCGAGGAGCTCGGCCTTCGACACCACGCCGCTGGCCGGGTCGGCGGGCACCGCGTCGTCGAGCATGACGATCGTGTCGAGGTCGGGCACGTCCTCGCGCACCGCCTCGAAGCGGGCGAGGAAGCCGGCATCGCCGGCGACCGCTAGCTTCGCGCCGGAGTGCGCTGTGAGGTAGGCGACCTGGTCGGGCGCTGAGGAGTTGTAGATCGAGACCGCTGTGGCTCCGAGGAACACCAGGGCCAGGTCGGCGATGTGGAACTCGGGCACGTTGCGCACCATCAGCACAACCCGGTCGCCGGGCTCCACGCCGAGGCGCTGGAAGCCCGCGGCCGCGACGGCCACCTGCTGCTCGTACTCCCGCCAGGTCATCTCGCCCCAGCCGTCGCCCTCGCGCCAGCGCAGCGCCACGCGGTCCGGGTGCTCGGCGAAGGTCTGGAGCGCACGGCTGGCGATCGTCTGACCTTCGACGGCCTCGTCGAGCTCGCGGCGGGTGATCTCGGTCACGGGGCACCTCATTGGTTCGGCTGGCCCCCCATTCAACCCCCAAACGGGCCGATGCGGCCCTTGGGGCCGCGGAGCCGTCGTCAGCCGGGGACGTCGATGCGCACAGACGCGCCGCCACCGTCGACGGTGGCATCTATCTGGATGGTGCCGTCGAGCACCTCCACCAGCGTGCGGGCGATCGGGAGGCCCACGCCCAGGCCAGGCACCGCCGTCGAGTTGCTCGACCGGGTGAACATCTCGAACGCCGTCGCCTCGACGTCGACGGGAAAGCCGGCCCCGCTGTCGCGCACGACGAAGGTCCAGCCCCCGTCGTGCTGCGTGGCCTCGACCGCGGCGATGCCGCCGTACTTGATGGCGTTGTCGACGAGGAGGCCGAGAGCCCGGGTGAGCAGGTCGGCGTCGGTGGTGCAGGTGGCCCCCGGCGGGGAGGAGATCACCACCTGCTCGGGCTCCTGCGCCCCGCGGCGCACCTCCGCGAGCATCTCCGCGAGGTCGACGGTCGTGATGGTGGGGATCAGCACGCCCGCGTCGATGCGGCTGAGGATCAGCAGCTCCTCGATCAGCCGTCCCAGGCGGGCCGACGCCAGCTGCGCCCGCTCCAGCATGTGGCTGCGCTGCTCCGCCCGCAGGTCGTCGCCGTGCGCCAGGAGCGTGTCGAGGAAGCCGTTCACGATGGTGATCGGGGTGCGCAGCTCGTGCGACACCCGGTTTATGAAGTCGGACTTGAGGCGCTCGAGCTCCATCAGGTCGCTGAACAGGCGGGCCCGCTCCAGCGAACCACCGATCTGGATGGCGGCCATCTCCAGCAGGCCGGCGTGGGCCGCTGTCAGCTCGGTGTCGTCGAGCGTGGTCACGACGAGGTTCCCGAGCGTGCTGTCGGCGCCCTCCAGCGAGAGGACCACCTCGTCGGAGCGGGGGACCCGCTGACCACCACCGCTTGGCAGCGCGCTGGCGCCGGCGACCTCCCCTCCGGTGGCTCGCTGCGCGACGAGCCGCTCCGAGCGGCCCTCGTCGAGCCACACCTCGGCGCGGGTCGGGCCGATGATCGGGTCGAGCACCGCGAGGGTCCGGTCGAGCATCGTCGCCGGATCCAGCGTCCGGCTCGCGGCGCGCGCCATCTGCGCCACCACGGCTATCAGGTCTCGTTCGGAGGGCTCCACCGAGCGCCATCTTCGCTCACGCGGCGGCAGGGCGTGCAGCAGTGTCCGGGTTTGCGCAGAGGGCGCGCCCGTGCGCACACTTGACCGTCCGGTCAAGTACCCCTGAGGAGCACCCCATGGCAACCGCCGTCATCGTCGACGCTGTCCGCACCGCCGGCGGCAAGCGCAACGGAAAGCTGTCGGGCTGGCACCCCGCCGACCTCGCCGGAGAGGTCCTGAAGCAGCTCGTCGAGCGCAACAACCTCGATCCCGCCCTCGTCGACGACGTGATCATGGGCTGCGTCATGCAGGTCGGCAACCAGGGCCTCAACATCGGCCGCAACGCCGTGCTGGCCGCCGGGTTCCCCGACACCGTGCCCGCCACCTCCGTCGACCGCCAGTGCGGCTCGTCGCAGCAGTCGGCCCACTTCGCCGCCCAGGGCGTCATCGCCGGCGCCTACGACATCGCCATCGCCGCCGGCGTCGAGGTCATGACCACCACGCCGATGGGCGCCTCGATGACCCCCGGCTCGATCCCCTTCGGCCACCGGGTCCTCGCCCGCTACACCGACCCCGGCCTCGTGCCCCAGGGCATCTCGGCCGAGATGATCGCCGAGAAGTGGGGCATCAGCCGCGAAGACATGGACGCCTTCGGCGCCGAGTCGCAGCGCCGGGCCGAGCAGGCCACCGCTGAGGGCCGCTTCGAGAACGAGATCGTCGGCGTCACCGAGAAGCGCCTCGACAAGGAGACCGGCAACATCGTCGAGAGCGACGAGCTGGTGCTCAAGGACGAGGGCATCCGCCCCGGCACCACTGTCGAGACCCTCGCCAACCTGAAGCCCGCCTTCAAGCCCGACGGCTCGGTCACGGCCGGCAACTCCTCGCAGATCTCCGACGGCGCCTCCGCCATGCTGATCATGAGCGAGGAGAAGGCCAAGCAGCTCGGCCTCACCCCGCGTGCCCGCTTCCACACCTTCGCCCTCGCCGGCGTCGACCCGGTCACGATGCTCACCGGCCCCATCCCCTCGACGGCCAAGGCCCTCGAGAAGGCGGGCATGTCCATCGACGACATCGACCTCTTCGAGGTCAACGAGGCCTTCGCCTCGGTCGTGCTGGCCTGGGAGAAGGAGCACCACCCCGACATGAGCAAGGTCAACGTGAACGGCGGCGCCATCGCCCTCGGTCACCCGCTCGGCTGCTCCGGCGCCAAGCTCATGGCCACCCTGCTCAACGAGCTCGAGCGCACCGGCGGCCGCTACGGCCTCCAGACCATGTGCGAAGGCGGCGGCCTCGCCAACGCCACCATCATCGAGCGTCTGGGGTAATCGTCCTCGCTCGCCTTCGGCGAGCTGCGGCGAGCTCTAACCCATCTGCGGCCGCCCTCTGGGCGGCCGCTTGGGGTTCGGGGGTGGCGGAGCCACCCCTCACTGGACTCGAGGCTGCGCCTCGAACGGGGGGTGCGGGGACGCACCCCCCATGCCCCCCCCCCTCGCGCCTTCGCTGCGGCTCCTCTGGCGGGGCCTACGCTGGGGAGGTGCGGCGGCTCTCTCTTTCTCCTGTTTCGGCTGGGCTGCTGCTCTTGTTCGTGGGCTTTGCTTGGTTGACCACTGATGCTTCGTTGGTTGCGCTGTTGGTCGCTGCGCTGGCTGTTCTCGTCATGTTCAAGATCGGGTTTGCGATGTTCGGGGGGCTGGCGCTGCCGGTGCCTGAGCCGCCTCCGGCGGGGGAGCTGCGCAAGGTGAAGATCATGTACCGGTGCAGCATCTGCGGCACCGAGGTGCGCATGACCGCGGCGAACGACGAGATGCCCGAACCGCCCAGGCACTGCCTGGAGGACATGGACCTCGTCACCCCCGTCGACGACATCTGACGCGCTTTCCCACAGGCTGTGGACAAACCTGGGGAGAGTCACATGGTTGTAACTTGTCGGCCACCCTGCGTGAAGGTGCCGGCCACCGTCCGTCTGCCTAGTGGTACTTGGTGGCGGTGACGATGCCGCCGAGGATGAAGCCCAGGCCCACCAGCAGGTAGCTGTTCTTCGTGTCGCCGGGCAGCACGCCCAGGTAGTTCAGGAAGATCACCGCCAGGCCGATCCCGAGCAGCGCGAACATCAGCACCGGGACCCACGGAGGGCTGACCTTCTTGTACTGCGGAACAGGCGGCGTGTAGCGGCTCGACGCCGGGGGACGGTTCGAGTGCCGCTCGGCAGCCTGCGGTCCGCCCTTCGGGGTCATTCGGCCGCCCTTCACCTTGCGCTTCGGGGGCGGGTTGGCCATGGCGGACGACACTACCCGTCGGGTCCGACCCGGCTCACGTCGGCCCATCGGCGGCGGCGGCTGGACGGAGCGACAGACTGGTGGGGTGCCGCCTCAGAACGGAACCGACACGCTCGCCGCCCTCGACATCGGGACGAACTCGGTGCACGGCGTCGTGGCCCGGGTGAGCCCAGGCGAGGCGGGCTTCAGCTTCGACGTGCTCGAGCGCGAGAAGGTGGTGGTGCGGCTCGGATCGAGCGGCGGTGACATGCGCCAGCTCGCCGACGACGCCATCGACCGGGCCGTCGCCGCCATCGCCCGGTTCCGCCAGCTGGCCGAGGCCCACGGCGCACCGGTGCGCGCGGTCGCCACCTCCGCCACCCGTGAGGCCGACAACCGCCAGGTGTTCATCGACCGGGCCCGCCAGGAGGCCGGCGTCGACATCGAGGTGGTGTCGGGAGCGGAGGAGGCCCGCCTCATCCACCTCGGCGTGCTCCAGGCCCTGCCCGTGTACGACCGAAGGCTGGTGCTCTGCGACATCGGCGGCGGCAGCACCGAGCTCCTGGTCGGCCTGCGCGGCGAGGTGCTGGCCGCCCGCTCGCTGAAGCTCGGGGCCATCCGCCTGACCGAGCGGTTCTTCCGGGGCCGGCTCCTACACCCGAGCGCCCTCGACGCCTGCCGCCGCCACGTGCGCTCGACCCTCGCCCCCTTCGCGCACGAGATCGCCCGTCTGGGCGTCGAGGTGGCCGTCGGCTCATCGGGCACTATCACCGCGCTGGCCGAGATGGCAGCGGCGCAAGCGGGCGAGGCCAAGCCCCGCAGCGCGCGGGGGCTCGTGCTCACCCGCTCCGGCCTCGACGCGGTCGTGGAGCTGCTGGCCGCTGCGCCCTCCGCCGAGGAGAGGGCGGCCCTGCCGGGGGCTGACGCGTCGCGCGCCGACATCATCCTCGCCGGCGCCGTCATCCTCGAGCAGGTGGTCCACACGCTCGACCTCGACGAGCTGGTGGTGTCCGACTACGCGCTGCGCGAGGGGGTGCTGCTCGACAGCTGGCAGCGGCGCCACGGCGCCTCGCTGCACCACCTCTCGGACCTGCGCCGACGCAGCGTCACCGGCCTGGCCGAGCTGATGGACGACGACCCGGCCCACTCGGCTCAGGTCGCCCGCCTGGCCCTGCAGCTCTTCGACGGGCTGGCCGACCGGCACGGCCTCGGCGACGCCGCCCGCGAGCTGCTCGAGGCCGCCGCGCTGCTCAGCCACGTCGGCCTCTTCATCAGCCACTCCCAGCACCACAAGCACAGCGCCTACGTGATCCGCAGCACCGACCGCCTCACCGGCTTCACCGAGCACGAGGTCGAGCTGATCGCGGTGATCGCCCGGTACCACCGCAAGTCCGAGCCGAAGGCCAAGCACCCCGAGTACGCCGCGCTCGACGACGACGAGCAGCGCCTCGTCACCTGGCTCTCAGCGCTGCTGCGCGTCGCCATCGGCCTCGACCGCAACCATGCGGCTCGCGTCGATGACGTGGCCGTCCGGCACGACGACAGCGACGACGGCGTCGCGCTGGCGGTCACCCCGGTCGCCGGCCAGGACGTGGCGCTCGAGCTCTACGCCGCCGGCGAGCGCACCGGCCCCCTCGAGGCCGTGCTCGGCGCCCCCATCCGGGTCCTCAGAGAGCGATGACGGCCTGACGGTTCGACTCGACCGCCACTGCTAGGGCGGCGTCGGCAGCCATGTAGAGCTCGTCGGCGTTGGAGGCGTGGTCGGGGTAGCAGGCGATGCCGACGGCGAAGCGAGGGGAGAACGTGTAGCCGCCGGGCAGCTCGATCTCGCCGACGTCGTCCATCGCCGGTGCCAGCCGCTCGAGCGCCTCCTCGGCAGTGAAGCCGGGCACGAGCATGGCCAGCTCGTCGCCCCGGGCCAGCCCGAAGGTGACCTCGGCGGGCAGGAGGCGCCGCGCTCGGCCGACGATCTCGCGGTTCACGTACTCGAGGCCCTCCTGGCCCACGTCGGTGAGGATCTCCTCCACCGAGAGCAGGCGGCCCAGCGCGAACACGGTGGGACCGTCGGGGGCGGCAACGGTGATCTCGTCGGCCATGCGGGCCTCGACGAACTCGTGGCCGAGCAGGCCGGTGACCGGGTCGAGCCCGGCCTCGGCGGTGAGGCGGCTGGCGCTGGCGATGCGGTCGGCCACCAGGTCGGCCAGCGAGTTCACGTTGAAGGGCTTCGACACGAAGGCGTCGACGCCCCCGGTGGCCTCCATCAGCTGGCGGGCGTCGGGCCGGGCGCTAACCACGATCACGGGCAGCAGCGCGTAGCGGTCCTCGGTGCGCAGCAGGCGATAGGCCTCGGCGCCGCTGAAGCCCCGCAGGTTGAGGTCGAGGAGCACGCAGTCGGGCTTGTGCTCGTCGAGGGCGTCGAGCACCTGCAGCGGCGTGTCGGGGTCGATGTGCACGAGGTCGTAGCCCGAGGCGCGGAAGTAGGCCCGCAGGAAGTCGGCGATGTCGTGCTCGTCCTCCACGACGAGGACGCGCTCGGTCGCCGCGAGCCGACGTGCCACCGAACCCAGGCGGTGATCCTCTGGCATCCGGCTACCCTCCCGCCTCGTGGCGACTCGTGTACTGGTGATCGACAACTACGACAGCTTCGTCTACAACCTCGTCCAGTACATCGGTGAGCTGGGGGCCGAGCCCCTGGTCCACCGCCACGACGAGCTCTCGGTGCAGCAGATCATCGCGCTAAGACCCGATGCCGTGCTCATCTCCCCGGGTCCGGGCACGCCCGACGACGCCGGCGTCTCCAACGAGGTCATCACCACGTTGGGTGGCGAGGTGCCCATCCTGGGCGTGTGCCTGGGCCACCAGTGCATCGGCCAGGTCTACGGCGGAGAGGTGGTGCGAGCCCCCGAGGTGATGCACGGCAAGACCTCGCTGATCCGCCACAAGGACGTCGGTGTGTTCGAGGGCCTGCCCAACCCGCTCGAGGCCACCCGCTACCACAGCCTCGTGGTCGACCGGGCGTCCGTGCCCGCGTGCCTCGAGATCACCGCCGAGACCGACGACGGCACCGTCATGGGCCTGCGCCACCGCGAGCTCGACGTCGAGGGCGTGCAGTTCCACCCCGAGTCGATCCTCACCGCCGCCGGCCACGACCTCCTCCAGAGCTTCCTGGATCGGGCCGCCACCAAGGTCTGACCCAAGATCTGTGGGCGCGCAAGCACGCAATGCGTGCTCTGGCGCCCACAGATCTACGCTTCGGTGGTGGTGGTGCCGCCGTCGGTGGGCGCTACGAGGCGGCCGACCGTGATGGTGACCGTTGCGCCTTCCGGGGCTGTCGAGTTCGCAGACGGGCTCTGCGCGGTGACGCGGCCGTCCTCGCTCGGGTCCGCGGTGTCCTCCTCGGAGACCGTGACCTTGAAGCCGTCGCCTTGCAGCGTGGCGATGGCGTTGGCCTCTGAGAGGCCGACCACCGAGGGCACGGTGGACTCGGCCGGGCCGCTCGACACCACGATGGTGATCTGGGCGCCCTTGGGCTGGGGCGTGTCGGCGGGCGGGTCGGTGCGGATGACCTGGCCCTCGGGCACCGATGCGGAGGACTCCGTGGTCTGGGTGACGGTGAAGCCGTTCTGGCCGAGGATGTTCGACGCCTCGGTGACGCTGCGCCCGGCGACGTTCGGAACGCCGCGCTCCTCCGGGCCGCTCGACACGAACAGCACGATCTCCGAGCCTCGAGGGGCCTCCTGGCCAGGCCCGGGCTGCTGGTCGACGACCTCGCCCTCCGGTGCCTCCTCGTCGGGCGTCGGCTCCTCGCGGACCGTGAACTCGCCCTCGCTCTCGCTGATGAGCCGGCGGGCCTCTGCTATCTCGGAGCCGATCACCTCGGGCACGGGGAACGAGTCCTGCCCGGCGCTCACCCGCACCTGGACGGTCGAGCCCTCCTCGATGCGCTCGCCGCGAGCAGGGGTCTGGTCGAAGACGATCCCCTCGTCGAACTCGTCGTTCGCCTCTGACACCGGGTCGACCTCGAAGCCCTCGCCCTCGAGCTTCGTGGTGGCCACCTCGAGGGTGTCGCCCACGACGTTGGGAACCTCGACCAGGGCGACGTCGGGATCGTCGGCGTCGCCGAAGCCGAGGGCCTTGGCCAGCAGGAACAGCATCCCGGCCAGCAGGAGCAGCAGCACGATCAGCGCGGCGAGGAAGGCGCCGGAGCGCCGGGGCGGCTCGTCGTCGTAGTCCTCGACGTAGGTGGTGCTGGCGTACGGCGCGGCTGCGCCGGCGGCCGGCACGGCCGAGGTGGCGGCCAG
>DATCYI010000019.1:0-7595 GCA_036570385.1 Acidimicrobiales bacterium
CCAAGGCGGGTCTCACCAAGGCGTACATGCGCGATGAGGTGAACGCCGTGATCAAGGGCCGGGGCATCAGCTCCCTTGACGAGTACCTGGTGGTCGAACGCACTGGTCGGGGCACTCGGTTCGGCGAGCCGCTTCGCCGTCAGGCGTGGGAGCTTCGACAAGCCTGGGACGCGGAGATGGACAAGCGAGGGACGATCGACTTCGTCGATGTGGTCCGCCGAGCCCGCGATCACGCGCGGCGTCGACCGTCACCGATGTTCCGAGCGGCGATCATCGACGAAGCCCAGGATCTGAGCCTCATCGGGCTGCAGCTGATCCGCGCGCTGGTCAACGGTCCCGAAGGTCGGGACCTCCCGGACGGGCTCTTGGTTGTCGGTGACGGAGCCCAGCGGATCTACGCCGGGGGTTTCACCATGCGGCAGGCCGGAGCCGAGGTGCGCGGCCGCACCACCGTGCTGCGCACGAACTACCGGAACACCAGCGAGATCATCAGGGCAGCTATGGCAGTGGCCGGCGATGCAGCAGTCGATGATCTCGGCGAGGAGTACCGCCGCGGAGAAGCTGACGCCGAAGCGGTGCGCGGTGGGGCCCGGCCCGCGCTGCTTGTCTGCGACAGCACGGCGGATGAGATCGCGGAGGTCGCTGGTCGCATCAACGGTCTTGTCGATACCGGTGCCATCGGCTTCGGCGACATTGCCGTCTGCTTGGCAACGAACGCACAGACCAAGGCGTTTCAGACAGGTTTGGAAGGACATGGCGTCCCGGTGCTCGACCTGGCGAAGTACGACGGCACCTCTGTCGACAAGGTGAAGGTAGGAACGCATCACCGTGCCAAGGGTCTGGAGTTCAAGGTCGTCTTCCTCCCCGGCCTCGGCATAGGGGACTTCCCCCGTGCTCAAAGCCCTGGGCAGCCCGACGACGAGTACGCCGAAGTCGTGGCGCTGATGCTCAGCCAGCTGTACGTGGCAATGACGCGAGCCCGCGACGGGCTCTTCCTGCTGGCTACGCACGAGCCCAGCTCTGTCATCACGAGCGCCAAAGCCGCTCTCGAGGTGGTGGCCTAGACGGTGTCACGCCTTGCAGGTACCACGGATAGCCCCGAGCCTCGCCGCTCGCCGATTCGAATCGACCACATCTGATCCATGGACGTCTTCCAGCTCCGCCAGGACCTCATCGAGGACTACCGGCGCTACATCACCAGCTTCCTCGCCCTGCGCGACGACCGGATCAAGTCGCACGTCGAGAGCAACCTCGACGACGGGCGCTTCTGGCCCGAGCCGCGGGTCGGCCTCAACCCGGCCTTCGAGCCCGGGGGCTGGATCGACGACCTCGTCGCCGAGGGCCTGCTTCACGAGCGCTGCCGCGACATCTTCCGCATCGGCAAGTCAGCCAGCCAGTTTGCCGGCGAGCCGATGCGCCTCCACAAGCACCAGGTCGACGCCATCCGCCAAGCCGCCGCCGGGCAAAACTACGTGCTCACCACGGGCACTGGCTCGGGCAAGAGCCTCTCCTACATCGTCCCGATCGTCGACCACGTTCTTCGACGCGGCACCGGCAAGGGCATCCAGGCGATCGTCGTCTATCCCATGAACGCCCTGGCCAACAGCCAGGAGAAGGAGCTCGAGAAGTTTCTGCAGCACGGCGTGGCCGCTGAGGGCCGCGTGACCTACGCGAAGTACACCGGCCAGGAGGGCTCCGAGCGCAAGGAGGAGATCTGGCGGGACCCGCCCGACATCCTCCTCACCAACTACGTGATGCTCGAGCTGATCCTCACCCGGAACGCAGACCGGCAGCATCTGATCGACCAGGCCCAGGGCCTGCCGTTCCTGGTGCTCGACGAGCTCCACACCTACCGGGGTCGTCAGGGTGCAGACGTCGCGTTGCTCATCCGTCGCCTTCGGGAGGCGTGCCACGCGACGGACCTCCGCTGCGTCGGCACGTCCGCCACCCTCTCAACTGAAGGCACGCTGGCCGATCAGCGCCGAGCCGTCGCTGAGATGGCCTCGCTGCTCTTCGGGACCACGGTGCTCCCGGAGAGCGTCATAGGCGAAACGCTTCGGCGTGCCACGGAGCCCATCGATGACACGGACCCCGCGGTGCAGGCGGCGCTTCGTGAGCGAGTGGCAGCGGCCGCCCCGTCGACTGACTACGACGAGTTCGTACGCGACCCGCTGTCCCGCTGGATCGAGGCTGCGTTCGGCATCGAGGAACGTGAAGGTCGTCTCGTACGGGTGGCGCCACAGCCCATCGCCGGCCCCGCCGGCGGCGCCCAGCGGCTCGCCGATCACATCGGCGCCGATGTCAGCCGCTGCGAGACGGCGATCCGTGGCCAGCTGCTCGGTGGCTACCGGGTGGAGCACCCGGACACGAAGTTCCCCGCCTTCGCCTTCCGACTCCACCAGTTCATCTCCAAGGGCGACACGGTCTACGCCTCGATCGAGCCCACGGCGACGCGCCACATCACGCTGTCGGGCCAGCGCCTCGTGCCCCAGCACCGCAACAAGGTGCTGTTGCCGCTCGCCTTCTGCCGCCAGTGCGGCCAGGACTACTACACGGTCGCCAGGGTGGCTGAGGACGACGAGCCGTCGACGTTCATCCCGCGCGACGTGGGCGACCGGGCCCGTGACACCCGCACGCAGCCCGGCTTCCTGTACATCGCCGAGCCTCGGTACGAGTGGCCCGACGGCAGCGAGGACGAGCTCGAGCGCATCCCCGAGGACTGGGTGGAGGAGTCGGCGAAGGGCCGCCGGGTCAAGAGCGCCAACAAGAAGCTGCTCCCGCAGGCCCTGCGAGTCCACACCGATGGGACGGTGGACGAGAGCGGGCAGCTGCTGTGGTGGGTTCCGGCCCCCTTCCGAATGTGTCTGCGCTGCGGCGTGTCCTACGGCGGGACCGTGCGCTCCGACCTCACGAAGCTGGCCACGCTCGGTTCCGAGGGCCGTTCGACGGCCACCACCGTGCTCAGCGTGTCGGCCATCGAGCACCTTCGCGAGGAGCCCACCCTCACTCCGACAGCGAAGAAGCTTCTCTCCTTCACCGACAACCGCCAGGACGCCTCCCTCCAGGCCGGCCACTTCAACGACTTCGTGCAGGTCACCATGCTGCGCTCGGCGCTCTACGACGCCGTGAAGGCAGCGGGCGCTGACGGCCTCGAGCACGACCAGCTCGCACAGAAGGTCTTCGGCACCCTCGCCCTGCCCTTCGCCGAGTACGCCGTCGACCCGGAGGTCGAGTTCCAGGCCCGCACCGACACCGAGCGCACCTTGCGCGACGTCCTCGGGTACCGGCTGTACGTCGACCTGCAGCGCGGCTGGCGCATCACGTCACCGAACCTCGAGCAGTGCGGCCTCCTCGAGATCCGCTACGGCTCCCTGGCCGAGATCTGCGCCGCCCAACACGTTTGGGAGGGAAAGCATCCCGCGCTCGCGGAGGCCACCCCCGCCGAGCGGGAGAAGGTCGCCCACATCCTCCTGGACCACCTCCGACGCGAGCTGGCCATCAAGGTCGACGAGCTCGACTCCGACTACCTCGAGGGCCTCTCGCGCCGCTCGAGCCAGCGCCTCGCCGGGGACTGGGCGATCGACGACGTCCGGCAGCTCCAGTACGCCCGCTCCGTAGTGCCGCGTGCGCGCAAGGCGACCGATACCCGTGAGCGCAGCTACCTGTCCGCCTATTCCGGCTTCGGGCGCCTCCTGCGACGCAACTCCACCTTCGCCGGCTACGAGGAAAAGATCGATCGGGAGACGTCGGGCCAGCTGATCCTCGACCTCCTCGCCGCGCTCAAGAAGGGCGGGCTGGTGGAGCAGGTCGACGAGGAGAAGGACGGCACGCCCTGCTATCAGCTGCCCGCCTCGGCCATGCGGTGGACGCTCGGCGACGGCACGAAGCCCTACCTCGACCCGGTGCGGCTGCCGCAGGCCCCGGACGCGCACCCGCTGCCCAACCAGTTCTTCCTGAACCTGTACCGCGGCGGTGCCGCCCGGTTCCGCGCCCTCGAGGCCCGGGAGCACACGGCCCAGGTGCCCTACGACGAGCGTGAGGCTCGCGAAGGACGGTTCCGCCAGGCCGACCTTCCGATCCTCTACTGCTCGCCGACGATGGAGCTCGGCGTCGACATCTCCGAGCTCAACGTCGTCAACATGCGCAACGTGCCGCCGACGCCGGCGAACTATGCCCAGCGCTCGGGGCGTGCAGGTCGGAGCGGTCAGCCCGCCCTCGTGTTCACCTATTGCTCGGCGGGCAGTCCCCACGACCAGTGGTACTTCGCCAAGCCCGAGCTCATGGTGTCGGGGCAGGTCTCCACGCCGCGCATCGACGTGGCCAACGAGGACCTGGTCCGCTCCCACGTGCAGGCCATCTGGCTGGCGACGAGCGGCATGTCGCTCGGGAGCTCGATGAAGGACGTCCTCCACGTCACCGACGACGTGGCCGATCCGCCCATCCTCGAGTCCGTCCAAGCCGACCTCCGCAACCCGGCCGCTCGCACCAAGGCTCGCGACGTCGCCCGCAACGTGCTGAGCGATGTCGCGCCTCGCCTCGAGGCGACCACCTGGTGGACGCCCTCCTGGCTCGACGACGTGCTCCAGGCCATCCCCGTGGCGTTCGCCCAAGCCACCGACCGGTGGCGCACCCTCTATCGGAGCGCGCGCACGCAGTACGAGCAGCAAGGCGTGCTCGCCGTGAGCCCCAACGCGGATGCGCAGCTCAAGCGCCACGCCCGGCGCCTGCGAGACGAAGCCGAGAAGCAGCTGCTTCTCCTCACCGCCGACACCGACAGCCGGAACCAGAGCGACTTCTACAGCTACCGCTACTTCGCCAGCGAGGGCTTCCTCCCCGGCTACTCGTTCCCGCGCCTCCCGCTCTCAGCCTTCATCCCCGCCCGCCGCAGCGGTAGGCGTGGCAGCGACGGCGAGTTCCTCAGCCGACCCCGGTTCCTCGCCATCAGCGAGTTCGGGCCCCGCAGCCTCGTGTACCACGAGGGCGACCGGTACGAGATCAACCGGGTGATCCTCCCGGCCAGCGAGCGCACGAACGCCGACGGCGACCCGATCCACACCACCGAGGTCAAGCAGTGCACGGCCTGCGGCTACCTGCACCCCGAAGTCGACGGCCAACCCATCGACCAGTGCCAGCTCTGCGACGCAGTCTTGCCCTTGCCCACGAAGAACCTCTTCCGTCTCCACAATGTCGCAACTCGTCGTCGTGACCGGATCAACAGCGACGAGGAGGAGCGGCAGCGTCAGGGCTTCGAGGTCGTGTCCGGGTTCCGCTTCTCTGTTCGGAACAACCGGCCGTCCCGACGCATCGCTGACGCCGCCGGCCCCGGTGCCGGGGGCGAGGCGTATGCCGAGCTGACCTACGGCGAGACCGCGCAGCTGTGGCGCATCAATCGCGGCCGGCGCCGCCGCGCCGACACCGACCAGCTCGGCTTCATGCTCGACGTCGACCGGGGTTACTGGGGCAACGACGCCGACGAGCCCGCCGACGACGATGAGCCAACCGGCCCCCGAATGCGGCGAGTGATTCCCTTCGTGGAGGACACCCGCAACTGTCTGCTCATCAAGCCTGTTGAGGACCTCGATGCCGCCGCGATGGCCTCGCTAGAGGCGGCCGTCAAGCACGCCATCCAGGTGGAGTTCCAGCTGGAGGAAGGAGAGCTGTCGACCGAGCCGCTGCCGTCGCTCGACGCCCGCCGTTGGATCCTCCTCTACGAGTCCGCCGAGGGCGGGGCCGGCGTGCTACGCCGGCTCGCTGAGGACAGCAACGCCCTCGCTCGGGCCGCCCGCCGTGCGCTCGAGATCTGCCACGTCGACCCGGACACTGGCGACGACCTACCGATGCGCCCCGGCCACGACCAGTGCGAGGCCGCCTGCTACGACTGCCTGATGAGCTACCGCAACCAGCCTGACCACCCGTTGCTCGATCGAGCCACGGTCATCCCAGTGCTGCAGCAGCTCGCGACCGCGGCCGTGACCCTGCGCCCCGATGCGGAGAGCGTCGAGGCGCTGGTGGAATCCGAGCTGGAGAAGCAGTGGCTTGAGTGGCTACGTGAACGCGGCCTGCGAGAGCCCGACCGGGGCCAGGTGCTCATCGAAGACGCGGGCACCCGTCCCGACTTCCTCTACAACGACGAGTTCGTGGCGATCTACGTGGACGGCCCGCACCACGACTTCCCAGAGCGCCAGGCTCGCGACGCCGTCCAGGCCCAGAAGATGCGCGACCTCGGGTACCGGGTCGTCCGCTTCGGCCACCGTGACGACTGGTCCCAGACGATCGACAGCTACCGCGACGTGTTCGGAGCCCCCCGATGACAACCCTCGAGTCCGCCCCCTTCTCGGTCGGGAGCCTCGTGCGCGCACGCGGTCGCGAGTGGGTGGTGCTGCCTGGCTCAGATGCCGAGCTGCTCATGGTGCGCCCCCTCGGTGGCACCGACGCCGAGACCACCGGGATCCTCACCGCCCTGGAGTCGGTCGAGCCGGCCACGTTCGCGCTGCCTGACCCCACGCAGCCTGGCGACTACCGCTCGGCTCGGTTGCTTCGAGACGCCCTGCGCCTCGGGTTCCGGTCCTCCGCCGGCCCGTTCCGGTCCTTCGGTCACATCGCCGTCGAGCCCCGGCCCTACCAGCTCGTCCCGCTGCTCATGGCCCTGCGCCAGGACCCGGTTCGCCTCCTCATCGCCGACGACGTCGGCATCGGCAAGACCGTCGAAGCCGGCCTCATCGCCCGCGAGATGCTCGACCAAGGCGACGTGCAGCGCCTCGCCGTCCTCTGCCCGCCCCACCTCGCCGAGCAGTGGCAGGCCGAGCTGGCCGACAAGTTCCACCTCGACGCCACCCTCGTCCTCGCCGCCACCGCCGCCCGCCTCGAGCGAGGCCTCCCGCCCGGACGATCGATCTTCGAGGAGCACCCGATCGTGGTGGTCAGCCTCGACTACATAAAGGCCGACCGCCGGCGGGACGACTTCCTGCGAGCCTGCCCGAAGCTGGTGATCGTCGATGAGGCCCACACCTGCGCCGATCAGGGCGAAGGCCGCGCCGCCGCCCACCAGCGCTACACGCTCGTCAAGGGACTGGCCGCCGACCCTGAGCGCCACGTCCTGCTCGTCACCGCCACGCCGCACTCCGGCAAGGAGGGGGCGTTCCGCAGCCTTCTCACGCTGCTCGACCCCGACTTCGCCAACCTGCCCGACGATCTCTCCGGCGACCAGAACCGGCGTCACCGCGAGCGGCTCGCGCAGCACCTCGTCCAGCGCCGCCGGGCCGACATCCAGAACTACCTCGGCGACACTCGCTTCCCCCGCCGGATGGAGGCCGAGCAGACCTACCAGCTGTCGCCGGAGTACCGAGCCCTCTTCGACAAGGTTCTGGCCTACGCCCGTGAGACCGTGCGCGACACCGCCGGTGGCAAACACCGCCAGCGGGTCCGCTGGTGGTCCGCCCTCGCGCTGCTCCGCTCCCTGGCCTCCAGCCCCGCCGCCGCGGCGGCCACCCTGCGCACCCGGGCCGCGTCGGCTGCGACGTCCACGGTCGCCGAAGCCGACGACGTCGGCAGTCGCATGGTCCTCGACCTTGGCGACGACGACGAGTCCGACGCCC
>DATCYI010000020.1:0-1572 GCA_036570385.1 Acidimicrobiales bacterium
GGCCAGCACCGAGCCCGTGGGGATGGCGACCGGGAAGTTCCAGGGCGGGGTCACCAGGGTGACGCGGGTCGGCGTGAAGCGGGCCCCGTCGGTGCTCGCATGGCCCGCCGCCGGGTCGAGCTCCTCGGCGCGGTCGGCGTAGTAGCGGGCGAAGTCGACGGCTTCGGACACCTCCGGATCGGCTTCGGCCGCGGTCTTGCCCGCCTCGGCCGCCATGACCGCCACCAGCTCGCTGCGGCGCGCCTCGAGCTCGTCGGCGGCGCGGCGCAGGATGGTCGCCCGCTCCGCTGGGGGCGTCGCGGACCAGCCCGCATGGGACCGCAGCGCCCTCCCCACCACGTCGTCGACGTCGTCCAACGAGGTCATCTCCCGTGAGCTGACGGGCGGAGGTGCCGACGTGACGCACGCGGCCGCCCACTCCCGCACCTCATCGAGCGCCGGATCGGAGTCGGTGGTGTTGGAGAACTCGGAGCGCTTGCGCAGCCGGGGACGACCGGGCGCCCGCCGCCGCTCCGCGGGCACGACGTGGCGCTCGGCCACCGACGCCCGGAACCGAGCCTCCTGGTCGGGGAGCACGCCGTCGGCAGCGTCGCCCGCGAACAGCGCGTGCAGGAAGCTCTCGGGCTGCGCGTTCTCCTCCAGCCGGCGCACGAGGTACGAGACGGCGACGTCGAAGTCCGCCGGCGCGACGACCGGTGTGTAGAGGATCACGGTGCCGACGGTGTCGCGCACCGCTCGCGCCTGGGCCGGTGCCATCCCTTGGAGCATCTCGACGTCGAGCGCGCCGGCCACTCCCCGCCGCTCGGCGAGCAGGTGGGCCAGCGCCAGGTCGTAGACGTTGTGCGAGGCCGCGCCGACCCGGAGCGCCCCGGACAGCTCCGGCACCAGCGCGCGGTCGAGCAGCCGCAGGTAGCTGGCGTCGACGTCGGCCTTGTTGTCGTAGGGCGCCTGGGCCCAGCCGTGCAGCTCGGCATCGACGCGCTCCATCGAGAGGTTCGCCCCCTTCACGAAGCGGACCTTGATGCCCGCCCCACCCGCATCCCGCCGTCGGAGCGCGAAGTCCATCAGCTGCTCGAGCGCGGCCAGCGAATCGGGCAGGTAGGCCTGCAGCACGATGCCGGCCTCCAACCCGTGCAGCTCCGGTTCCGACAGGAGCCTTGTGAACGCGGCCACCGTCAGGTCGAGGTCGCGGTACTCCTCCATGTCGAGGTTCACGAACTTGGGTGGCGTCGCCGCGGCCGCCGCCAGGTAGAGCGGGCGGAGCCGGTGCAGCACGCGCTCGACGGTGCCCGCGGTGTCCCACGTGGAGATCTGCGACACGAGCGACGAGACCTTCACCGACACGTAGTCGACGTCAGGGCGCTCGAGCAGCGCGAGGGTGCGCTCGGCCCGGCGGGCGGCTTCGGCCTCGCCCAGCACCGCCTCGCCGAGGAGGTTCAGGTTCAGGCGGAAGCCGTCGCGGCGCGACCGCTCGATGTGCTGGGCCAGCGCAGGGTCGTGGGCGTCGACCACGAGGTGCCCCACCAGCTGCCGCAGCCGCCGGCGGGCCAGGGGCACGACCAACCGCGGCAG
>DATCYI010000021.1:0-6414 GCA_036570385.1 Acidimicrobiales bacterium
GCCGGCGTGGCGGCGGGCCTGGGCCCTCGGCGACCGCAGCCGCAAGCGCCGTCGCCAGACCCGCACGTGGCCCAAGATCTGATCACCTGCCCTGAGGGCGGAGCGATGTCGTGTCAGGTGGCCCGACGCGGCAGCCAGACGTTGATGCCGATGCCGCCGTCGATGCCGTCGTCCGCCCAGATCCGACCCCCGTGGCGGGTGGCGACCTTGGTGCAGGTCGCCAGGCCGATGCCGCTGCCCGGGTAGCGATCGTCGCCGTGCAGGCGGGCGAACACCCCGAACACCAGGCTCCGGTGGGCCGGCTCGATCCCGATGCCGTTGTCGGCCACGCGGATGGTGACCCCATCCTCGGATCCCGTGGCGCCTATGTGGACCACCGGATCGACGTCGGTCCTGGCGAACTTCACGGAGTTGCCGATCACGTTCTGCAGGAGCTGTCCCAGTGCGGCCCGCCGGCCCATGACCGTCGGCAGCGGAGATCGCTCGACCGTGACGCCGCGGGCGCTGAGCGACGGGGCCAGGTCGGACAGGACGTCGGTGAGCACAGCGTCGAGGTCGACCGGCTCGACCGCACCGCTGCCGGCCCCGACTGACGCGTAGGCGAGCAGGTCCTCGATGAGCCGCCTCATGCGCGCCGCGCTGCGCCGAGCGATGGTGAGCAGCTCCTCGGCGTGCTCGCTCGACGGCGCTCCGGCCAGCGCCATCTCGATGCGGGCCAGCGGTGCCTTCAGGTCGTGGGCGGCCGCGTAGGCGAACCGCTCGAGGTCCTCGTTGGATCGCTCCAGGTCCTGGTTGCGGTGCTCCAGCTCGAGTCGAGCGTCGGTCAGCTCAGCGGTGGCGTCCGCCTGCTGCAGGGCCCCCATGAAGCACTCCCCCGCGATGCGCAGCAGGGAGGGCGCCTCGGGGCCACAGGGGATGCCGGGCTCGGAGCTCACGAGGCCGACGAAGCCGGTGAAGCGCGGATGGCGGTGGAGCGGCACCAAGAGGAGCGAGGCGACGCCGAGCGACGTCATCACAGGCCCGACGTCGGCGGAGCTGGGATCGTCCGCGGCGAGGCTCGCCACGTCCTCGATCCGCACCGGCGCGCCCTCAGCGAGGTGCTTCGCCCACCAGCGCTCTCCATCCTCCGAGAGCGGCACGCGCTCCGGCTCCCGCCGGCCAGGGCGATCCTTGACCCACTCCACGAAGACGACGTCGCTCGGGCGCCGGGCGTCGCGCAGGAAGTAGGCGCCGTCGCCGCCGAGCGGCCCGGCGATGCGACCCAGCGCGTGCTCGATGGCGCTCTCCGCATCCTGCTGGGTCCCGAGGCGCGATCCGATCAGCTCGGCAGCCACCTCGGCCACCAGCTCAGCCAGACTCCCCTGAGCTCGTACCTCGCCGCCCAGCACGCCCATCAGGCAGAGGAGGCTACCCCCCTGTCAAGCACCGTTCCGGGCGCACCCCACGCCTCAGACGGACCCCACCCGAGGCAATAGGTTCCATTCGATGCCTCTCGAGGCAATTGGTTCCACATACGGAACTCATTGCCTCAGGCTGGACGGATCGGAACCTATTGCCTCGCGTCGGATCACCCCCTCAGTCGAGGAGGCGGAGCCCCGTGGGGGCGATGCTGGGCTCGGCGACCGGGAGGTCGACGACGAACTCGGTGCGGTGCCCCGGGAACACGTGCTCGGAGAGCAGCACTGGGCGTTCGTGCTGGTCGGACGTGGTGCGCTCGCAGCGCAGCACCGGTGACCCGATCGGGATCTCCAGCAGCGCAGCGTCCTCGGGCCCGGCCAGCGCCGCGCCGATCGTCTGCACGGCGCCCCCGAGCGGCACCGGGAGCAGCTCGTAGAACGGCGCCCGCTCCACGTCGTCGCGAGAGAGCTGCGCACCGAGGTCCTCGGGGCACCACACGGTGACGCGGGCGAAGGGGTGCCCGTCGGCCAGGTTCAGGCGTCGCACCTCGAGCACGGTCGTCGCGTCGAGCACGGCGGCCACCGCAGGCGTGGCCGGGACGAACCCGAAGTCGAGGATCTGACGAGTCGACCGCACCCCCGAGTCGGCCAGCTGGGCCTCGATGGTGCCGAGCCGGCCGAGGGCCTGCCGGAGCGGGTCGACCGCTGCGAACCAGCCGAAGCCCTGGCGGGCGTCGACCAGGCCCTCGTCGCGCAGGAGCTCGAGGGCCTTGCGGACCGTGATCCGGCTGGCCGCGTAGGCTGCGGAGAGGGCCGACTCGCTGGGGAGGAGCCGGCCGGCCGCGAACTCGCCCTCCTGCACGCGCCGACGCAGCTCGTCGGCGATCGTTCGGTAGCGGACCTCACGCACTTGTCATATACTTGTCTTCAAACGACGACAAAGCAAGGACTCCCAGCATGGCCTCCTCCTCCGACGTTCCTGCCGCCTCCACGCCCATCAGCCTCGTGAACGAGGTCTACGGACGGCTCCCCGAGCGCGCCGCCCTCGGGCGCGAGCGCCTCGGCCGCTCGCTCACCCTCACCGAGAAGATCCTCCTCAACCACCTCCGCGACGTGGGCCAGGAGCTCGAGCGGGGCCGCAGCTACGTCGACTTCGACCCCGACCGGGTCGCCATGCAGGACGCGACAGCGCAGATGGCGCTGCTGCAGTTCATGACCGCCGGCCTCCCCGAGGTCGCGGTCCCGTCCACGGTCCACTGCGACCACCTGATCCTCGCGAAGGCCGGCGCCGACCTCGACCTCAAGTTCGCGCTCGACACCAACAGCGAGGTCTACGAGTTCCTCCGCACGGTGTCGGCCAAGTACGGCATCGGCTTCTGGAAGCCGGGCAGCGGCATCATCCACCAGGTGGTCCTCGAGAACTACGCCTTCCCCGGCGGGATGATGATCGGCACCGACAGCCACACCCCCAACGCCGGTGGCCTCGGCATGGTGGCGATCGGCGTCGGCGGCGCCGACGCGGTCGACGTGATGACCGGCTTCCCGTTCAACGTGCGCTTCCCGAAGCTGATCGGCGTGCACCTCACCGGCTCTCTCTCGGGCTGGTCCTCGCCGAAGGACATCATCCTCAAGGTCGCCGAGATCCTCACCGTCAAGGGCGGCACGGGAGCCATCGTCGAGTACTTCGGCCCGGGCGCCGACTCGATCACCGCCACCGGCAAGGCGACGGTCTGCAACATGGGCGCGGAGATCGGCGCCACCACCTCGCTGTTCCCCTACGACGACAACATGGCCGCGTACCTGCGGGCCACGGACCGTGCCGCGATCGCCGATGCCGCCGACGCGGTGGCGGGCGACCTGCGCGCCGACGACCACGTCGTCGCCAACCCCGGCGACTACTTCGACCAGGTGATCGAGATCGATCTCGACACGCTCGGCCCGATGATCAACGGCCCCCACTCCCCCGACCGGGCCCACCAGATCGCCGAGCTCGGCGCCACCGCGCAGGCCGAGGGCTGGCCCCTCGAGATCTCCTCGGCGCTGATCGGCTCCTGCACCAACTCGTCCTACGAGGACATCACCCGAGCTGCGTCCATCGCTCGCCAGGCCAAGGCCAAGGGCCTGCGGGCCAAGACCGAGCTGATGATCACCCCCGGCTCCGAGCAGACCCGCGCCACCATCGAGCGCGACGGTCTGCTCGCCGACCTCGAGGCCATCGGCGGCACCGTGCTCGCCAACGCCTGCGGCCCCTGCATCGGCCAGTGGGAGCGCACCGACCTCGACCCCTCGAAGCTCAACACGATCGTCAACAGCTACAACCGGAACTTCCCGAAGCGCAACGACGGCAACGCCAACACCCTGGCCTTCGTCACGAGTCCCGACACCGTGATCGCGCTGGCGCTCGCCGGCACGCTCGACTTCGACCCCCGCACCGACACCCTCACCAACGACGCGGGCGAGGAGGTCCTGCTCGACCCGCCCGTCGGCCAGGCCCTCCCCGACGCCGGGTTCGATCCCGGTGAGGAGACCTTCCAGGCTCCGCCGGAGGATCGCAGCGGGGTCGAGGTCGTGGTCGACCCCCAGAGCGACCGCCTCCAGCTGCTCGACGCCTTCGAGCCCTGGGACGGCAACGACTACGCGGAGCTGCGCATCCTCCTCAAGGCCCAGGGCAAGTGCACGACCGACCACATCTCGGCGGCCGGCCCGTGGCTGAAGTACCGAGGTCACCTCGAGAACATCTCCGGCAACCTCTACCTCGGCGCCATCAACGCCTACACGGGTGAGGCCGGCCTCGGGAAGGACCCCCTCGACGGCGAGACCCGCTCGTACCCCGACATCGCCAAGTACCTCCACGAGGAAGGCGTCGGCTGGGTCGCCATCGGCGACGAGAACATGGGCGAGGGCAGCTCGCGGGAGCACGCCGCGATGGAGCCCCGCTTCCGCAACGGCAAGGTGATCCTCGCCCGCAGCTTCGCCCGCATCCACGAGACCAACCTGAAGAAGCAGGGGCTCCTGCCGCTCGCCTTCGCCGACCGAGCCGTCTTCGACCAGATCGGCGAAGACGACCGCATCAGCGTGCACGGCCTGCGCGACCTGGCCCCCGACGTGCCCGTGCGCTGCACCATCCACAAGCCCGACGGCACCACCATCGACTTCGAGGGGCTCCACACGTTCAGCCCCGAGCAGATCGAGTGGTTCAAGGCGGGCGGCGCTCTCAACATCATCCGCCAGAAGCAGCTTGGCTGACGGCGGGTCCGCGCGGGCTACCGTTCCCGCCTGAATCCGATTTCGGCGAACGAGGCGGGATCGCGATGGGCGACGACGACAACCTGACCGCACCCCCCTTCACGGACGACGACGTCCGGCGCATCGTAGAGACAGCGGTCAACCCCTTCGTCGTGATCGACGGGGCGGGCACCGTCGTGTGGGCCGGTCTGTCCGTGCACGACATCCTCGGCGTCCACAGCGCCGACCTGGTGGGCACCTCGCTGCTCGAACACGTCGCGCCCGAGTCGATCGAGCACGCCGTCCAGTCGCTGGCCGCGGCAAGCGACTACGTGCGCGAGCGCGAGGACGCGGCGGGCTGGGAGGGCATGGGCCCGGTCGTGCAGGTCCTGACGCCAGGCGGCGGCAGGGTCACCTGCTCGGTGGCCGTCGCCACACCGGTCCGCACCGGCTTGCAGGGCTTCGTGCTCCAGATCCGCCGCTCCGACGGGGCGCACGCGCTGGAGAGCGCCCTCGTCGCCATGGGTCAGGACCGCCCCCTGGGCGACGTGATGGCCCACGTGGCCGCCATGCTCGAGGGCGAGCTCCCGGCCGCAGACGTAGCCGTCTACCGCCGCTACGGCGGCGCCAAGCTCGACCCCGTCGTCGGCCCCACGGGCCTGCTTTCGATGCTCGACGCCGCGGCCTTCGAGGGCACGCCGTGGCACACCGCGTTCACCGAGCCCGGCACGGTGGTCGAGCACCGCGTCGAGGAGCTGCCCGCTCCCCTGCGCGGGATCGCCGCCGGGCACGGCTACCGCTGGATGGGCGCGCTGGTGGTGCCGCCCACCGACGACGAGGTCGGCCCCGCCGCACTCGTCATCTGGAGCCGGCACCAGTTCCCGGTCCACGTGTTCACCCACGAGCGCATCCACCGCGCCGGAAGCCTCGTCGGGTTGGTGATCCGCTGGGAGCGGGGCCGACAGGCCCTGCAGTGGGCCGCGACGCACGACGTGCTCACCGACCTCCACAACCGGTCGTACTTCCTCGACGAGCTGCGGCACCTCGGCATCACGCGGGCCACCGATCCGGGTCCGATCTCCGCCGCCGTCCTCTACCTCGACCTCGACGACTTCAAGCCGGTCAACGACGCCCATGGCCACCTGGTCGGCGACCACGTGCTCGAGGAGGTGGCTCGACGGCTGCGCCAGTGCGTGCGCCCGTCAGACGTCGTCGCCCGCCTCGGCGGCGACGAGTTCGCCATCCTCTGCCGCGGCCTCGACGGCGTCGATGCCGCCGAGCGGCTGGCCGCGCGCCTGGTCGACGACGTGGCACAGCCCATGATCGTCGACAGCATCGAGCTGCGGGTCGGCCTCAGCGTGGGGATGGCCCCGCTGCAGGACGGCGACGATCCGATCGACCTGCTGGGCCGGGCCGACTTCGCCCTGCGCACCGCCAAGATCGACGGCAAGCGCCGCTGGCGCTCCGCCGCGTCGAACGGCGTCTGACACCTGTCCGCTCGGGTCCTAGCCCGGCGGGTAGGTGAGGGCCAGCTCCTCGGGTGTCGGCGTGCGGCGCTGCCGGGCCTCCTCGGGCAGGAGCGCCGAGACCGCCGCCATGATCCGCTTGGTGTCGGCGGCCGCTGACCGGCCCTTGATGCCGGCCACCGGCTCGCCGCCGGTGACGATGACCTTGGGCGGTCGGGTCAGGTTCAGCACGTTGGGCAGGCGCGACGACCTCGGCCACACCCGCTCGGTGCCCCAGAGCCCCACCGGCACGACCGGGGCGCCGGTCAGCGCGGCGAGCCGCGCCG
>DATCYI010000022.1:0-4042 GCA_036570385.1 Acidimicrobiales bacterium
GGTGGAGCAAGCCCGTCCCGGTCCGCCGCGACCGCCCCTGGTAGCCAACCGCCTCCGACCGAGCCGTCGGCGTAGTGTCTGACGCGTGAGCGACCTCCCTCCGCCCCCGCCGCCGGGAGGCTTCCCTCCTCCGCCACCGCCGATGCCGGGGGGTCCGCCGCCTGGCTACAGCAGCACCTACGGGGGCTACGGCACGTATGGCGCGCCGGCGGTCTTCGGCGAGTACGCCGGGTTCTGGAGCCGGTTCGCCGCGAAGCTCATCGACGGCGTGATCCTCGGCGTCGCCTCGATCCTCGCTTTCGCACCCGCGTTCATCGCGCTCGCGGCCGGCCCCACGAGGCTCACCTCGTGCTCCGTCGACGAGGACGACAACATCACGATCGGCGGCACGATAAACGCCATCTGCGAGGTGCCTACCGGCGGCACCATCGCGGCGGCGGTGCTCCTGGGCTTGGCGGGCTTCGCCGCCGCCGTGGTGCTGTACGTCTACTACTTCCGCCGCGAGGGCCGCACCGGCCAGGCGTGGGGCCGCAAGGCGATGGACATCAAGCTCGTCGACGCCAACACGGCGCAGCCGATCGGCGGGGGCCGCGCCTTCGGCCGCTACCTGTTCTCCTCGTTCATCTCCGGCAACGTGCTGTTCCTCGGCTACCTGTGGGCCCTCTGGGACCCGCGGCACCAGACCTGGCACGACAAGGTCGCGACGTCTGTGGTGGTGAAGGCCTGACAGCCGGAGCCCCGGAGCTGACGACCGTCGCCGACGACGAGGTCGTCGTCCACGACGGCGTCGCCGTGCGCCGCTACGAGGGACTGCGGCCCGACACCGAGCACGACATCGAGGGCTTCGCGCTCCGCACTCTCCCGCGGTTTGGGGAGCGCCTCGCCACCGTCGCCACCGTCAACGACGTGCACTTCGGCGAGGAGGTGTGCGGGATCATGGACGGCCTCCCCGATGGCCCGGTCTTCCGCAGCCTGCCCGGCGAGGAGCCGTACCCGGAGCTCATGAACCGGGATGCGATCCAGGAGATCCGAGCCATCGAGCCGGACGCGGTCGTCGTGAAGGGCGACCTCACCTCGGACGGGACCCAGGAGCAGTACGACGCCTTCCTCGCCGCGTACGGATCGGCCTTCGGTGATCGCCTCACCCACGTGCGCGGCAACCACGACGCTTACCGCCACCAGTCGATGGCGCCCGAGGGCCCTCAGCGGGTCGACGTCGACGGGCTCACCGTGGCGCTGCTCGACACCACCACGCCGGGCCGAGCCGGAGGGCAGGTGCCGGCCGAGCAGGTCGAGTGGCTCGAAGACCTCGCGAACGAGGCCGACCGCCCCGTGCTCGTGCTCGGCCACCACCACCCTTGGAGCCCCGACTCGGCCGCTCGCCCCGCGGAGTACTTCGGCATCAGCCCGGACGACTCCGAGCGGCTCGTCGCCGCGGTCGCCCGCCAGCCGCGGATCCTCGGCTACGCCGCCGGCCACACCCACCGCAACCGGGTGCGGCGGTTCGGTGCGACGGGCCACCGCCCGTGGATCGAGGTTGCCTGCGTCAAGGACTACCCGGGGGCCTGGGCCGAGTACCGCGTGTTCGAGGGCGGCGTCCTGCAGGTGCACCGGAGGATCTCCAGCCCTGAAGCGCTCGCCTGGACGGAGCAGACCCGCCACATGTTCGCCGGCCTCTACGCCGAATACGCCTTCGGCCGTCTCGACGAGCGCTGCTTCGCCATGACGACGGAAGCCCAGGCATGACCTCGCCCTCGACCGAGCGCCACGGTCCCCTCAGGGACATCCGCGTGCTCGACCTCGCCACGGTGATAGCGGGCCCTGGCGCGGCCCGCTACCTGGCGGACTACGGAGCCGACGTGCTGAAGGTGGAGCGCCCGGTCGTCGGCGACAGCACCCGCGGGATGGGCGCACCCGATCCCGCCGACGGGGTGTCGCTCTATTGGAAGCTGATCTCGCGCAACAAGCGCTGCTGCACGATCGATCTGAAGACAGACGAGGGACGCAGCACGGTGCTGCGCCTCGTGCGTGAGGCTCACGTCGTGATCGAGAACTTCCGGCCCGGCACCCTCGAGCGCCTGGGCCTGGGCCCCGACGTCCTGCTCGCCGAGAACCCGCGCCTGGTGGTCACCCGCGTCACCGGGTTCGGCCAGGACGGGCCCTACGCAGGGCGCCCCGGGTTCGCCTCCATAGCGGAGGCGATGTCGGGGTTCGCCGGCATCAACGGCGAGCCTGACGGCGGTCCGCTGCTGCCGCCGATCGCGCTGACCGACGAGATCACGGCTCTGGCCGCCGCGTTCGCCACCATGACCGCGCTGTGGTCGGGCGTCGGCCAGGTGGTCGACGTCAACCTGCTCGAATCGCTGTTCCAGTGCATGGGTCCGCTGCCTGGCGCCTACGCGACCAGCGGCTACCTCCAGCCACGGCTCGGATCCGGCATCCCCTACTCGGTGCCCCGCGGCACGTGGCGCTGCCGCGACGGCGCGTGGGTGGTGGTGTCGACCTCAGCCGAGTCGGTGGCGGCGCGGGTGATGGGGTTGATCGGCTTCGGCGACCGCGCCGACCTGGCCACCTTCGCCGGTCGCATCGCGGCCCGTGACGAGATCGACGCGCGCATGGCCGAGTGGTGCGGCGCCCGCCCGCTGGCCGAGGTGCTCGATGCGTTCGAGTCGGCCGAAGCCGCCGCCGCGCCCGTGTACTCGATGGCCGACATCGCCACCGACCCGCACTACAAGGAGCGCGGATCGATCGTCGAGGTCGACGGGGTGCCGATGCAGGGCCTCATCGCCCACCTGTCCGGCACTCCCGGCGAGCTGCGCTGGCCCGGCCCGGCGACCGTCGGCTCCCACGACCCGCCCGCCTGGGACACCTGAGCCAACCTGCGACACTCCGTCGTCACCACGACGACGCTCTGTCGCAGGTTCACCGCACCCAACCTGCGACACTCCGTCGTCACTACGACGACAGGCTGTCGCAGGTTCAGATCACTGCCGCAACCTGCGACACTCCGTCGTCACACCGCCGACAGGCTGTCGCAGATTCGGATGGCGGGGTCTAGGTGGCGACCTCTATGCGGTCCTGGGGCCACTGCTGGGCGACGGCGAAGGCGGCGCGCACGGCGTCCATGAGCTCGGTGGGGTTGAGGGCGTGACCGGGGTAGCAGGCCACCCCGGCGCGCACGGTGCGATGTCCCGGTCGCCCGTTGAGCGACCGGCGCAGCCGCTCGACCGCCCACACCGCACCGTCCTCTGGCGTGTCCTCGAGCATCAAGCCGTAGGAGCCATCGTGCAGGCGGGCGCCGATGTCGGCCGTGCGCAGCGTGTCGCGGACCTTGGCCGCGACGACGTTCGGGTCGGACGACACGATGGGGCCGTCGGGCACGCCGTCCACCACCTCGACGATGGCGACCGAGAGCGGACGCAGCACCCGTCGGCAGGTGATGAGGCGCCAGCTGACCGTCGCCAGGAAGAACGGCTCGGCGTACAGGCCGCTCGACGGCTCCAGCAGAGACGGGTCGACGGTGAGCGCGCCGGAGTCGATCGCGTCGTCTTGTCCGGCCGGATCGACCGGTTCTGCGGGCTCGTCGACCATGAGCGGGCTACTGCCTGCGCGCGAGCGCGAGGTCGAGGATGTCGCGCATGATGCGGGTGAGCTCGAAGTCCTTCGGGGTGTAGACGCGGTCGACGCCACCCTCGAGGAGCCGGGGCCGGTCCTCCTCGGGGATGATCCCGCCGGCGATCACCGGAGCAGTGACCCCGAGCTCGCGGGCCAGCCGCACCACCTCCGGAACGAGCTCCAGGTGGCTGCCCGAGAGGATCGACAGTCCGATGATGTCGACGTCCTCGTCGAGCGCCACCGACGCGATCTGCTCGGGGGTGAGCCGTATGCCCTGGTAGATGACCTCGAAGCCCGCGTCTCTCGCCGCCACCGCGATCTGCTCGGCGCCGTTGCTGTGGCCGTCGAGGCCGGGCTTGGCGACCAGCAGGCGCGGCGGCCCGTCGGGGAGCGCCCGCACCTGCTCGGCGATCGACCGCAGCCCGTC
>DATCYI010000023.1:0-8453 GCA_036570385.1 Acidimicrobiales bacterium
GAGGCGTCGACCAGGAGGAACAGCGCGGTGGCCAGCGCGAAGCACAGGGTCATCACGTAGGTGGCGAGGAGCATCGCGTCGTGCTTGAGGTGCCGGTCGACGTAGGTGCCGAAGGCGGGCCCGAGGAAGGCCATCGCGAGGCTGAAGGCGGCGCCGATCACACCCGTGACCACCACCGACTCCGTCTCCAGGTACGCCCAGAAGACCAGCGCGAACCACAGGAAGGTGCTGGTGACGCCGCTGATCAACGTGTTGAGCAGCAGCCGGTTGAACACCCGCTCGGAGCCTTCCATCGGCAGCATCGTGCCAGGCTCGCCGAGGCCTTCGGTACTGGTTTGGATCGTCACAGGTGTTCAGACGACGCCAGCCCCGATCACTCATCGCGCGGCGGTCGCGCGGCGTCCACGAAGCACTCGTCGCGGACCACCGCCGCGTACAGATCTGGATCCAGGGAACCCATGACCTCGCCGGTCTGGGTGGCCATGGCTCGCAGGGCGGTGAGCTTGCGGTCGAGCAGGCTTCCGTCGATCTGGAGGTCGAGGGCCAGATCTGACGCGGGCGACCCCACGGGGCGGTCGTCGGACATGTACACGCCCCACTCCTCGTACAGGCCTCCGAAGCGGCGGAGGTGCTCCTCCGAGGTGACCGAGTGGAGCAGGCGGGCCGACCCCGGCCGCTCGGCCCAGGCCGCGCAGACCCAGCGGTGCACAGCCAGGTGGTCGGGGTGGAAGGTGCTGCCGTCGGGGCCGAAGGTGAGGATCGTGTCGGGCTCGACCTCGTCGATCAGCCGGCGGACCCACGCCAGCCCCTCGGCGGCATGATCGGACAGGCCACCGTCGGGCAGGCCACCGATGGTGTGCTCGTGGACCCCGAGGACGGCCATCGCGGCGGCGGCCTCCCAGCGTCGCACCGCTCCGAGGCGCTCAGGTGGCCAGCCGAGCGGGTCGTCGGTGCCGTGCTCTCCTGCCGTCGCCGACGCGCAGACGACGCGTTGCCCCAGCGCCCGGGCGGCGGCCATGGTGGCCCCCGCGAGGTAGGTCTCGTCGTCGGGATGGGCCCAGATCGACAGGATCGTGCCGAGCGCGGCGACCTGCGTCTCCACGCCTGTGCTCGAGGCGGTGTCGGTGCTCATGCCGGGCACCTTCCGCGACGTCGCTCCCACGTGGCTCCCGAGCGCTCCCACCCTCGGTGCCCCCGTGGGACCGGCTGGGACCGCCGCGGGACCGGTGCCGCTCAAGGTGGCGGCCATGACAACGATGACCAAGCCACACACGACGACGACCACCTCGGGCACGCCCGAGCTGCCCACCGAGATGCTGGAGGGCTTCCGGGCCCGCGCCGGCGAGCTCGACCGCACCAACTCCTACTTCGCCGAGGACCTGGCCGAGCTGCGAGCTGCCGGCTACCTCGCGGCCGTCGTGCCGGCCGAGCTCGGCGGGTGGGGCCTCGACCTCGCGGAGATGGCGGCCAGCCAGCGCCGCCTGGCCCGCTACGCGCCGGCTACCGCGCTGGCCATGACCATGCACTCCTACTGGGTCGGCATCGCCGTCGAGATGGAAAGGGCCGGCGACACCTCGCTGCGCTGGGTGCTCGAAGCAGCGCTCGCCGGTGAGGTCTTCGCAGCCGGCCACGCCGAGACCGGCAACGACATCCCGGTGCTGCTCTCGACCTGCGCGGCCGAGCGGGTGGAGGGCGGCTACCGCCTGACCGGCCGCAAGCAGTTCGGCTCGAACGGGCCGGCCTGGCGCTGGCTCGGCGCCCACGCGATCGTGCCCGACGCCTCCGGCGGCCCGCAGATCGTCCACGCGTTCGTGGAGCGCACCAGCCCGGGCGTGACGGTGGAGGAGACCTGGGACACCTTGGGCATGCGCCCGACCCAGAGCCACGACACGATTCTCGACGCGGTGTTCGTGCCCGACGAGCGCATCGGCCGGGTCGTGCCCGCCGGGGACGGCAGCGACCCGTTCATCGTGGCGATGGCGGTGTGGCCGCTGTCGCTCATGGGCGCCGTGTACCTCGGCATCGCCGACCGGGCGCTCGAGCTCGCGGTCGCCGGGTCGCTCCGCAAGCGGTCGATCGCCATCGAGCGAGGCGCCTACGCCTACAACCCGATGGTGCAGCACCAGATCGCCGAGATGTACCTCGAGCTCGACGCGGCGACGGCGACGCTCGACCGATTCGCGGGCGACTGGGTGGCGGGCGCTGACATCGAGGCCTCGCTGACCCAGCGGATCTACTCGACCAAGTGGCGGAGCGTGGAGGCGGCCAAGCGGGTCGTCGACGTGGCGCTCGATGTGGTCGGCGGCGCCGGGATGTTCAAGGGCAACGAGCTCGAGCGGCTCTACCGCGACGTCCGCTGCGGCGGCTTCCATCCTGGCAACGACGCCCTCACCCACGAGGTCGTCGGCCAGGCGGTGCTGGGTGTGCTCCAGGAGCAGCCCCGCTGGTGATTCAGAGGACGCGGAGCGCGTGCTCGACGGCGGCGTCGCCGTCGAGTGCCGCTCCCTCGGCCAGCGCCGACTCGTAGAGGTCGTCGCCCAGCGCGGCCCGGAGATCCAGGCTGAGGTCGTGCAGCGCGACCTCGTCGGCACCGAAGATCCGATGACCGGCGCCGGTCGCGCGGATCGCGCCCATGAGCACGGCTGACTCCCGCGGCCGCCCCAGCCGCACCATCAGCAGGGCGATGGACCGCAGCATCGTCCACTGGGTCGACCACATGCCGGCGCGGCGCCAGTGGTCGATGAGCCACCTGTACTCCTGCACCGCGGCGGCCGGGTCGCCCGACCGGGCGACGATGGACGCCATCGACGCGCCGGCGATCCCCGTCACGAACGACGCTCCTGTGGCCTCCGCGGCCTCCAAGGCGCGGGCGAAGCGGGACGGCGCCCGCTCGGGAGCGAGGGTGAGGTCGGCCTCGGCGGCGCAGTACCAGACGTAGGCGGCGTAGGGCGTCGTCCAGCCGTCGATCTCGGCGAGCACGGTCTCGGCCAGCGATGCGGCGCGCTCGTCGCCGGCGTAGCCCAGGGCCAGGATCTCAGATCCGGTCGTCATCACCCGCTGCGCCTCGTCGCCGGCCGTCGCCGCCAGCTCCACTGCCCGGTGGTACCAGTGCACCGCGTCGTCGAGACGGCCTTCGAAGAGGGCATGGCTCCCGCACATGGTGGCGACCTCGGGGGGCACGGGGAGACCGGTCCGCTCAGCGACCTCGAGCGCTCTGGTGCTGTGAGCGCCGGTGGCGGTGGTGTCTCCCCCCATCCACGCCGCATAGGCCGCCGCCACCCACAGCCGAGACGCGTGGGGGCTCAGGTCGTGGGGATCAGCGGCTGTCACCCGGTTCGACCAGCCGAGCACGTCGGGCCGGAGGCGCAGGAGGCCGTAGTCGAGGAGGGCGGTCACGAGGCGGCCGGCCTGCTCCACCTCGCCGTGGTCGAGCAGGTTGTCGAGCGCGCTCTGCAGCTCCGGCACGCGCGCGTCGATGTCGCCGATCGAGCCGTGGCCGGGATCCATGAGGCGGCGGTCGGCCTCCGTCGCCCAGTCGACGAAGTGCCGCGCGTGTCGTCGTCGGGCGTCGCCCTCGCCGCCGGATGCGGCCAGCTGCTCGGCCCCGTACGCGCGGAGGGTCTCAAGCAGCAGGAACCCGTGCTCGGGGATGCGCATGACGAGTGACCGCTCGGTCAGCTCCGCGAGGGCCCCCTCCGCCGCGCTGCGGTCGAGACCGCAGACGGCTGCGGCGTCCGGCACGCCGAACGGGCCCGCGAAGACCGAGAGAGCAGCGAAGGTGTGGCGCATGCGCTCGTCGAGCTGATCGAACGACCACGACACGACGGCGCCCAGAGATGCGTGCCGCGAGGCGCCGCGGTGGCCGGCGGCCAGGAGCGAGAAGCGACGGTCGAGCCCGGCCGCCACCTCGCCGAGCGAGTGGGTGTGCAGACGTGCTGCCGCCAGCTCGATGGCGAGCGGGAGGCCGTCGAGCCGCCGGACGATCTCGGCCAGGCAGGCGAGGTCGTCACCGGCGGGAGCGAAGCCTGGCACCACCGCGCGCGCTCGCTCCATGAAGAGCTGCACAGCCGATCCGTCGTCGGTCACCGGCAAGGTGGGCACCACCCGCACCTGCTCGCCCGGCAGGCGCAGGCGCTCCCGGCTGGTGGCGACCATCGACAGGTTCGGGCAGCGCGAGAGCAGGTGGTCGACGAGCTGGACCGCAGCTTCGAGCACGTGCTCGCAGTTGTCTACGAGCACCACCACCTCGTCGTCGCCCACGACGCCCGAGATCCGCTCGACCAGCGGAACGTCCGGGCGGGCGTCGATCCCGAGCGCCTGCGCCACCACAGCGGTGGCCGTGGCGTCGTCAGCGGCGGCGAGCTCGCAGAACACCACCGCGCGGTCGACCCGATCGGCCTGGAGGCGGTGCCCGACCTCGAGCAGCAGCCGGGTCTTGCCGACGCCCCCCGGGCCGACGAGGGTCACCAGCCGCTGCGTGCTCGCGAGGTCCGTGAGCTCGGTGGCGAGCGTCCCCCGACCGACGATGGCCGTCAGCGGCACCGGCAGCCGTCCCGGCATCGTCCGCCCAGCCGGGCGCTCTGACTCGGCGGTGGCGCCGACGAGCAGCTCCGCGTGCTGTGCTGCCAGCGCACGTGAGGGCTCGATGCCGAGCTCCTCGCCGAGGCGCCGGCGGAGGTCGTCGTACACCCGCAGGGCCTCGGCCTGGCGACCGAGGACAGCCAGCGCACCCATGAGCAGGGCGCGGGGCCGCTCCCGCAGCGGGTGCTCGTCGACCAGTGCGGACAGCTCGGTCACCAGGCCGTCGGTGTCGCCGCGGGCGAGGCGTCGCTCGGCGCCCAGCTCGATGGTCCGGACCCGGAGCTCGGCCAGGCGCTCCGACTCGGCGCGCCCCTCGTCGAGGTCGACCAGCTCTGGGTAGGCCGGCCCCCGCCAGCGATCGATGAGCGAGTCGAGCTCCACCTGCTCGCTTGGTGCCGAGGAGTCGCTCACCAGCGCGGCGAGCCGGTCGCAGTCGACCTCGACGAGAGCCGGATCGAGCCGGTACCCGTCGCCGAGCGACTCGATGAGGCCGTCCGGCAACCCCTTGCGGAGACGGGACAGGTGGTTCTGGAGCGCTCCGCTCGGGTCGCGGGGCAGCGATGCCGACCACAGCGCTTCGATGGCCGCGTCAGCGCGCACCACCCGACCTCTGTTGGCCACCAGCAGGGCGAGCAAGCGCCGCTGCAGCACCCCGTCGGGCGTCAGGTCACAGCCGTCGGCGCCGATCACGCGCAGCGGTCCCAGGACGCTCACCTGGACCCGTCCACCTCCACCCACCACGACATTCTGGCCAGATCGGCCGAGCGACGCCCCGCGGTTATCAGTCGAGCGGCTGCACCAGCTGCGACGTGGACGCCACCGCGAACACGCCGTCGAGGTCGCTCAGCGCGGCGGACGACACGCCGCGGCCGAGGGCGGCGTTGAACCGAGTGTCGCCGGTGACCGCCACCCACTCGCCGGAGGGCGGCCGCAGCACCTGGGCGGTGACGTCGGGGTTGATGAGGGACATGCGCCCGATGTGCTGTCCCATGCCGATGAGGTTGGCGAAGTCGAAGGCGTAGGCCATGCGACCGCCGTCGCTCACCGGCTCGCCCGCCACGATCGGCACCATCAGGCGGATCCAGGTGCCGGCGCTCTGCCCGTCGGAGCGCTCGGCCCGCCGCATGTCGATCGAGCGCATGAAGCCGGGAGGGGATGGCATCAGACCGCCGATCGGCACGGAGTCCTCGATCGGCGTCAGGGCATCGGCGGGGGAGTGATCCGTCGTGCTCGCGGGCACGTCCTCGCGCGATGAGAGGTCGGCGTCTCGCAGGCGCAGGGCGGTGACCCGCACGTGCTCCACGTCGCCGTCGAGGAGCTGCAGCTCGACGACCTGGATCTTCTTGCCCTCCCGCCGGATGGTGGGCACCACGTGCAGGCGCCGGCCGATCGGCACGGGGCGCACGAGGTCGGCGGTGAGGCGGGCGAGCGACATCGGAACCAGCGAGGGGACCTCGTCGAGGCACTGCCCCAGCAGCGCGAGCACCGCGCCGCCGTTGGCGGCCCCAGGGTCCCAGCTGCCCTGCGTGAGGACCGTCCCCACGAAGCCATCACCGTCTCGGACGTAGAGCGAGGGGGCCTCCATCGGCTCACCCTGTCCCGGCTCCGTCCTCGCTGCCAAACCGAACGAAGAGCCGCACGGGGTCGCCTGATACGGAACTAGGTTGCCCGGCCATGACTGCGATCTTGGAACGGCTCTTCGGCGTCGAGGGCAAGCAGGTGGTGGTGACCGGCGGCAGCCGGGGCATCGGGGCCATGATCGCCCGGGGCTTCGTGGAGGCCGGCGCCCACGTCTACATCTCGGCTCGCAAGGCGGCCGACTGCGACGCCACCGCCGCCGAGCTCGACGCCCTGGAGGGCCCGGGGTCGTGCCAGTCGATCCCGGCCGACCTCTCCACTCAGGAGGGCGTGGACGCGCTGGCCGCAGCGGTCACCGAGCGCTCCGGCGGCACGGTGCACGTCCTCGTGAACAACGCGGGGGCCACCTGGGGAGCGCCGCTCGACGAGTACCCCGAGGCGGCCTTCGACAAGGTGTTCAACATCAACGTGAAGGGTGCGTTCTTGCTCACCCAGGCCCTGCTGCCCGCGCTGCGGGCCGCAGGCAGCGACGACGACCCCAGCCGCGTCATCAACATCGGCTCGATCGATGGCCTCCAGGCTCCGGCCATGGAGAGCTACGCCTACAGCACCACGAAGGCGGGGATCCTCGCCCTCACCAGGCACCTCGCCAAGTTCCTCGTGCGCGACCACGTGAACGTCAACGCCATCGCCCCCGGCCCGTTCGAGTCGAAGATGATGGAGTTCATGCTCGGCAACGAGGAGGGCCGCAAGATGGTGGCCGGAGGCATCCCGATGCGGCGCATCGGCCGTCCCGACGACATGGCCGGCGCCGCGATCTTCCTGGCCAGCCGGGCCGGCAGCTACCTCTGCGGCGAGACGATCGTCGTCGACGGCGGCGCCCTCCACGTCGGCTGACCCGAACACGAGCTCCAACCACACGCAACTGGGGATGGTTACTGGCCATATTGGCCGCTTACCACCCCCAGAACCGATGGGTTGGGGTCAGACGGCGGCGCCGAGGTAGGCCTCGCGGACCCCGGGGTCGTTGCGGACCTCTTCGGGTGGGCCGCTGGCGATCACCCGACCGAGGTCGAGGACGTAGATCTTCGAGCACAGGTTCATCACGAGATCGATGTCGTGCTCGACGAGCAGGATGGCGAGGCCGTCGGCCCTGAGGCGCCCGAGCACCTCGGCCAGGCGCTGAGTCTCCACGTCGTCGAGCCCTGACGCGGGCTCGTCGAGCAGGACCACCTTCGGCGCGGTGGCCAGGGCGCGGCCCAGCTCGACCAGGCGTGCTCGACCGGTGGAGAGGGAGTCGGCTCGCTGGTCGGACACCGCCTCGAGCCCCAGCAGCTCGATCAGCCCGTCGGCCACGGCCACCGCACCCTTGACCGGCTTGCGCCGTGCCCGTGCCGCGATCTCGGCGGCGGTGCGGATGTTGTCGTAGGCCGTCATCGACCCGAACACCTCGAGCCGCTGGAACGTGCGGTTCATGCCGAGCCGGGCCCGGCGCTGCGGTGGCGCTGACGACACGTCGACGCCGTCGAGCCGCACCGCTCCGGTGCAGCGCTGGACGCCGGCGATCGCGTTGAAGGTCGTGGTCTTGCCGGCGCCGTTCGGACCGATCAGGCCGACGATCTCGCCGGCGTCGACGGAGAGCGCTACCTCACGTACCGCGCGGTGCTCGCCGAAGCGGACGCTGAGATCTTGCACCTCGAGCAGTGCCATTCGTGCCTACCTTTCCGTCCATCGCTGCGGTGAGCTGGGCCAGGGCCTCCATCAGCTCGATGTGGTCGTTCTTGCGGGAGGCTTCGCGCGCCCGGGCCTCGCGGATCATCACCGTGAGCCAGTGCGCGAACAGGGTGACGGCGCCGACGGTGGCCATGGCCACGCCGAGCAGGCCGCCCGATATGAGGTAGGGCACCTGCTCCTCGACCAGCGTCGAGTGGGAGGCCCCGAACCATCCGAGCACGATGGCGCAGAGGCCCGACGTCATGAGCGCCGCCGCCACCGCGAGCAGCAGCTGGGGGTGGGCGAGCAGCGACCCGCGCTTGGTCGCCAGGTCGTCGGCCCCGTCGACCAAGCGGGCCTCGCGCTCCTCGGGCGACGGTCCCGGCGGCGGGGCGGTGGTGGTGACTGGCTCTTCGGTCACGGTCATCGTTGCTCCCTGGAGATGTCGCTCGGACAAGAGATGCCGTCGTCGGCCAGGATCGCCGTGGCCATGCCGGCCAGGCGCGAGCCGATGAAGGGCTGCACGAGCAGGGCGAGCAGGCCGAGGACGCCGATGCCGGCGCCGAGCGGCAGGTTGGCGA
>DATCYI010000024.1:0-7168 GCA_036570385.1 Acidimicrobiales bacterium
GCCCACCCGCCTCCTGCTGCGGGCGGAGTCCATGGCGGCACGTCTCGTCGAGCGGCGGCTGGTCGAGGATGCCGCAGCACTGGTGCTGTGCTCCCAGGAGGACGCCGCCGCGCTGCCCCTCGGCCGCCCAGGGAGCGGCCCCGTGGTCATCGCCCCCAACGGCGTCGACCTGGCCCGCTTCGGGCCGCGCCCGACCCCCGGCACGGCACGGGTGCTCTTCTTCGGATCGCTCGACTTCCCGCCGAACGTCGACGGGATCAGGTGGTTCGTCGACGACATCTGGCCCGACGTCTTGTCGCGCGTGCCCGAGGCCGAGCTCTGCGTCGTCGGTCGCCGCCCGCCCTCGGAGGTGCTCTCGCTGGCCGGTCGGCCCGGGGTGAGGGTCGAGGGCGACGTGCCCGACAGCGTGCCTTGGTACGACAGCTCCGATGTCGTCGTGGTGCCGCTGCGGATCGGCACAGGCACGAGGCTCAAGGCCCTGGAGGCCATGGCCGCGGCCAGGCCCGTCGTCGGCACCACCATCGGGCTCGAAGGGATCCAGCTCGACCGAGCCGCGCAGCAGGGTGCGCCGGCTGCTGTCGTAGCGGACACCGAACCGGCCATGAGCGCGGCGGTGGTCCGAGCGCTCACCGACCGGGCCCACGCCGCCGCCCTCGCGGCCGCGGGTCGAGCGCACGTAGAGCGCCACTACGGCTGGGCCGCCATCGCCGAGGGCCTCGCTGACGAGCTGGCAGGTCTGGCCGCCTCGCCGCCGAAACAGGCGTCATGACCGCTGTCAGCGTCGTCGTGTGCACCAAGGACCGGCCGGAGCTGCTGGCCCCTTGCCTGCGCTCGATCGACGCCGCCCTCGCCGGCCTGGATGGCGAGCTGGTGGTGGTGGAGGCCGGTGACAGCGGCGCCGCAGCGGCGATCGCCGACCTCGACTGCCCGACGCGGCTGATCACCGGCGCCCGGGCGGGGAAGAGCCGTCAGCTGAACGACGGCATACGGGCCAGCGACGGCGAGATCCTCGTGCTCACCGACGACGACTGCCGGGTCGACCCCACCTGGGTGAAGGCGATGTCGGCCGCCTTCGACGACCCGAGGGTCGGGGCGGCCTTCTCCGATGTGAAGGGCTTGAGCTCTGTAGCGGGCGACGAACCGCCGCCACTGCCGCCCGGGCCGCCCCCGGCGGTCACGTGGGCCTACCTGAACGGAGCCGGGATGGCGCTGCGCCGCCATGCTGCCATCGAGGTGGGCGGCTTCGACGAGCGCCTCGGCCCGGGCGCTCCGCTCCACGGCGAGGAGCACGACCTCGTCCTGCGCCTCTACGAGGCGGGGTGGCAGGGCGTGGTGGCCGACGCCCCCGTGGTCGAGCACCTCGACTGGCGCGACGACAGCGAGCGGCTCGCCAACCTCCTCGTGTACAGCCGCGGGGCCGGTGCCTTCCTCGGAGCGGCTCTGCGCCGCTCGCCCAAGGCTGCAGCTCCCCTCGTCGTCTCGCGCGCTCGCTACCAGCTCGAGCTGTGGAGAGCCTGGCGCCGCGAGGGCGTCGCCTTCGGCCCCCGCACGTTTGTCGCCTTCGCCCGCGGGCTGCTTCGCGGCGTGCTCCTGCGCCCGCACCACTTCATAGATCCCGTGCTGCGACGAGGGCTCGCCCCGTGACGGCCGTCCTCGAGCGGATCCGACCGGAGAGCCGCGAGCCCCGACGCCCGCGCACCCGCGCCGAGCTGCTCACGCTCGTGGCCGTGCCGTTCTTCGCCTCGCTGCTCGTCACCCAGCACGAGCTGGTGGGCCACCCGCTCGAGATCTTCGTCGGAGCGGTGGCCGGCGCGTTCGTGGTGTGGGGGGTGATGCGACGGGCCACGATCGCCGGCCCGATCCTGTTCGTCCTCCTGCCGGTGCAGACGGTCGTGTTCGCCTGGATCTACGCCCAGGGCTTCGACGCCGGCTCGTTCCGACCCCTGGCCGCCCTGAAGGAGCTGGCCCTGCTGGGCCTGCTCCTGCGAGCCGAGCGCGACCGTCGAGCCGTGGAGCGGCCTCTCGACGCGCTCGACAAGGCGGCGGTGGGCTTCCTGCTGCTGGCTGTCTTCTACCTCGTGGCAGGGCGCTACTTCGCCGAGGGCCCGGGCTTCGCGGCCTCAGGCCGGCTGGCCGGCTTCCGTGAGGATGCCCTCTTCGTCGTGGCGCTCTACGCCGGGCGCAACATCACGTGGACCGCCCGCGAGGTGCGCGGGCTCCTTCGCTGGCTCGGTGCGGGCATAGCGGTCGCCGGAGCCTTCGCTCTGTGGCACCAGGTCCGCGACAGCGGTTTCACCACGTGGCTCGTGGACGACGCGCAGATCGTTCCCTACCTCCGCGACGTGCTCCTCCTCGACGACCCGGCCATCGTGCGCACGCTGCACCACTTCGTCGAGCCAGACGTGCGCCTGATGGGCAGCTTCCTCAGCCCCATCCAGCTCGCCGACTACCTCCTGATCCCCGCCGGCCTCCTCCTGGTCGCCGCCATCCGCAGCCGCGGGAGCGTTCTCCCGGTGGTGCTCCTGGCCCTCAACGCGTGGCTGCTGGTGGAGACCAGCACCCGCATCGCCATCGTGGCGCTCTGCGCGATGGTCGCCGTGCTCCTCCTCGTGCAGCGCGCTGCCTCCCCAGATCGGCGCGTCACCGCCGCGGTCGTCGTGGCCGCCGTGGCGCTCGTGGCGGTGCCCGTGGTGGTCGCTCCGATGGTGATCGACAAGGAGAGCGCGGCTGAGTCGAACGAGGGCCACATCGACGAGTGGACCTACGCGTTCTCCGAGCTCGTCTCGCGGCCGCAGGGATCGGGCCTCGGCTCGAACAACGCCGCTTCGGTGCGGTTCAGCAACGTCGATCGGTCGAACGGCAGCGCCTACCTGCTGGTCGGCAACGAGCTGGGCATCGTCGGGCTCGGCTTGTTCCTGGCCATCATCGTCCTCACGGCACGGGGCCTGGCCCGCCGGCTGCGCGACGGTCCGCACGTCCCTGTCTTCGTGCTCGGTGCGGCGCTGGCGGCGGTCGGGATCGCCGTGACCGGCCTCACCCACCACTCGCTGTCGGCCTTCCCGGTGGCGTGGACGCTCTGGCTCCTGCTGGGGATGGGTTGCGCCCACATGGCCATCGAGTCGCCACCGTCCTACGACGAGCACCGTCGGGCCCGAAGCGGGAGCGAGCTGTGAGCGTCGCGGAGCGGGCCATCTTCGTCCTCGGCGTCACACCTCGGACCGGCACGCACTTCCTCGAGCGGATGCTGCGCTCGCACCCCGACTGCGAGCCGCTGGCTCCGCCGGGGCTGAACGCCGAGATGGAGTTCGAGGACTACCTGCTCGACAACGCCGACCTGCTCGACCGCTACGTCGAGCGCACCCGGGCCCTGTGGGGGCCGGCCTGGTCGGGCGACGACGGGCTCGCTGACACGCTCGCCGGTGGCCTAGGTGAGGGGCTGCTTCAGAGCCTCGAGTCGCTCCTGCCCACCGCGGCTCGCGGCAAGCGGCTGCTGGTGCGGAGCCCGTCGATCGGGCACCTCGAGGTGCTGCCCCGCCTGTTCCCTGGCGCCCGCGCCGTGGTTGTGGTCCGCGACCCGCGAGCCGTTGCCGACTCGGCCGTGCGCAGCTTCGGTCGACTGCACCGCTCCACGCGCCCTCCCTGGGAGGCCTGGGTGGAGATGTGGGATCGCGAGGTCCGGCGGCTCCTGTCGGTGAGCGCTTCCATCTCCACGCTCATCGTCCAGACCGTGCGCCACGAGGACCTCGTGCGCCGGCGCGCCGAGATGGTGACGCGGCTGCTGCAGTTCCTCGACCTCGACCCAGCTCGCTACCCGGCGGATGCGCTGGAGCACCAGCCTGTGATCGGGTCGTCGGAGATGGTCGGGCGGTCCGGCTACGTGCACTTCGACGTGACCACCGCCTCGCAAGACGTCGACCTCGAGTCGCGCGGCACGGGCTGGCCCGAGGGGCAGCTCCGTCGCCTCGAGCACCTGGCCGGCGACAGCATGCGGGCGATGGGCTACGAGATCGGGCTGGAGGCAGACGCTGCGGCCGGTCGCGACCTGCTCAGCGATGCGATCGTGCGCGCCGAAGCCGGGGTCAAGCGGGTGGTCCGCCGGGTCGCCCGGCCCTGACCAGCGGCGTCCTCAGCTGCGGAACTCGGCGGCGCGCTGCTGGGTGATCTGCAGGGCGGTGGTGCCGTGGAGCTCGGATGGTGCCACGTGCGTCTGCTCCCACCACTCGTTCCAGCTGGTGATGAACACCCAGTCGGGCTCGGCACCTAGGGCGAGGTCCCAGGTCTCGTCGTAGAAGCTCCCCTCGCCCCGCAGGGTCTGCCGCGGGAACAGCAGGGCGACGGAGGAGTCGTCGACTCCCGGCATCACCGTCGACACGACGACCCGGTCGTGGTGCGAAGGGTCGATCATCGGCTGGTACCGGCCCACGACCTTGCGGCGGAACGACGCCAACCACCGCTCGTAGGTGGTGCCACGGTCCTCGTAGGAGTGGATGCCGTCGCTGCGCTGCGCAGAGTCGAACGAGTGGGTCACGGCGAAGATCCGGCCGTGGGCGGCCTCGACCCTTGCCATCACGCGGTTCCACACGTCGGTCGGGATCTGCTGGTCGGCGAAGAAGAACAGCACGGGGCGCCCGTCGCGGTGCACGAAGGTGTCGGGCAGGGCCCGGGCGATGTCAGCCGTCGTGCCGATGATGGCCTCGAGGTAGGGCTCGTTCCACCCGCCGGCCGGGACGCGCGCCACCTCCAGCTCCACGTAGGGAACGAGTCGCACGGCCCGCTGCTGCTGAGCCGCTTCGATCGTGAGCGAGATCATGCGCTGGCGCTTCGCGTCGGGCCAGCCCATCGACACGGCGGCCACGTCGATGCCGACGCCGGCCATCTGGGCGAGCTGCGAGCGGATCGCCTCGGTGGTGCTGGTGGTCCAGTCGCCGATCGGCCGGTCCGGGGTGAACGACGAGCGCTCCGAGCCGTCCCACCACGGGTAGAAGGCGGCGATGACGAGGCGCTCAGGATCGCTCGGCCCGAGCTCCACGGCAGAGGCGAGAAGCGTGCTGACCGGCACCGTGGCGGCCACCTCGTTGGTGGCGCTGGAGGATCCGGTGGTCGTGAGGTCGGCCAGGACCTTCGATGCGCCCGACGCCTCGACCTGGCGGATCACGACGCGGGCGGTGCCGACCGTGCCCTTGTGCAGCCGGAACCCCACCGAGCCTGAGGTCGGGAGCGGTGCGATGGCCTCGACCACGCCGGTGCGGTTGCCGTCGACCCGCACCCACGAGTCGGTGCGCGACACGCCAGCGCCGTCGCCCGCGATGTGCGAGGCGTGGAAGATGATCCCGTCGATCCACACCCGCGACCAGTCGCTGGTGGAGGTCAGCTCGATGCGCAGGTGCGCGCCAGGGCTCTCAACGCGAGCGGCCTTGCCGGGCGTCGAGGGCTTCGCCGGACCGGGCTTGGCCGGCGCCGCCGGGGCCAGGACCAGCACGAGGGCGAGGGCGGCGATCACCACGGCCGCGGTTCGGCCGGTCTTGCGGGGGGAGCTGGTCAGGGCGCGCATCGGTGCCGATCTGTCGGGGCCGGGTCAGAGGGCTCGGGCGAGGCCTAGGCCAGTGGCCGACCGGTCCCCACCATCGGCACAACCTTCGCCACCCAGTGCGCGATCTCCTGGCCGTGTCGCGTGCGAGGCGCTCTGCCCTCAGCCGCGGCGCTTGGCCAGCTCTCGTCGCAGCTTGCCGACCACGCGCCGGCCGACCCGCTCCACGCGGTCACGGGTCTCGATGTAGAAGGGCTGCTCGGTCCAGTCCTCCGAGAGGGTGCCGCTCGAGGTGCGACGCCAGGCCGCCCACTTCGACGTGGAGGCCAGCGAGACCCACCTCGGGTCCTGGTCGAGGAAGCGCTTGAGCACCCGCACCGCAGGCAGGTTCACGTCGTCGACCACGAGCGTGCCGCCCGCCACCAGCAGGGAGGCCCCGTAGAACCAGTCGACCATCGGGAGGGGGAAGGCGTGGCTGCCGTCGATGAGCACGAGGTCTCGCTCGGTGCCGGAGGCCTCCAGCGGAGGCAGGGTGGCGGACGAAGACCCGATCTCGAACGTGAGCCCGGAGGCGTCGATCCCGCGGTCGCGGCAGTGGGCCAGGATGCGATCGGCCTCCTCCTGGCCCGCGGTGCAGCAGATGTGCTGGGCGCCGAGCGCCGCGAGCAGCACCGTCGAGAGCCCTGAGCCCGTCTCGAGGCTGCGGGTGCCGGGCGGGCAGCGGGAGGCGATGAGGCGGTAGCAGTCCTCGTCGGTCGACCACACGCCCATGCGGGGATCGGCGCCGCCCTCCATCGGGTGCACGATCGGTGGATCGGCGAGGATGCGGTCGAGGGTGGCCTGGGGATCCGAGGGTTCTGACGGCACGGCGGCGAACAGTACTGTTCGCGCACTTGGCGCGGATTCTGCGGACGATCTCGGGAGCGGTTTGGACATCACCGTCGTGGCGCCGACCTACCAGCGGGCGGATCGACTCGAGCGGCTGCTGAGGGCCCTCGAGGCCCAGGACCACCCGCGCGACCGCTTCGAGGTGGTGGTGGTCGACGACGCGTCCACCGACGCCACCCCGCAGGTGCTCACCGCCGCTCAGGAGCGGGCCCAGATCCAGCTGACGGTGCTGCGCCAGGCCACCAACGGCGGCCCTGCTCCAGGCCGCAACGCCGGGTGGCGGGCCGCTCGCGCTCCCGTGGTCGCATTCATCGACGACGACTGCACGCCCGAGCCCGGCTGGGTCGCCGCGCTGGCGCGCGCCTTCGCCCGCAACGACCGACTCGGCGTGGCCCAAGGTCGCACCCAGGCCCCCGACGGACCGCGCGGCGCCTGGACCATCGCCCGTGAGATCGCCGGCGAGACGCCGTGGTTCGAGGGCTGCAACATCGCGTACCGCCACGACGCCCTCGAGGCGACCGGGGGGTTCGACGAGGTCATCGGCTGGTACGGCGAGGACACGTCGGCCGGCTGGAAGGTGCTGGAGGCGGGCTGGGAGCGCGACTTCGTGGACGACGCGGTCGTCACGCACGACCTCGAGGACCGCAGCATCCGGTGGCGGATCCGTCACGGCTGGCTCGAAGCGAACCTGGTGGCGCTCGCCGCTCGCCACCGCGGCCTGCGGGCGTCGGCGCTCTGGCGGTCCTGGGCGTT
>DATCYI010000025.1:0-7840 GCA_036570385.1 Acidimicrobiales bacterium
ACTGACCGCGCCGGGCGTCAGTCGTGTCGACCGGTCATCGCCACGCGGACGCCGAGGCCCATCACCACGAGCCCGCCGGCGCCACCGAGCCGCTCGAGGCGCTGCGGTTTGGCGGACAGCCACGTCCGGGCGGTCCCTGCAGCGAAGCCCCAGCAGCCGTCGAGCACCATCGCGATGGCGACGAAGACCGCTCCCAGCGCCAGGAGCTGGAGCGGCACCGGAGCCGAGCCGGGCGCCACGAACTGGGGCAGGACCGCGGACAGGAACACCATCAGCTTCGGGTTGGTGACGCCGACCACGAACCCCTCGCGCACGATGTGGCGCGAGGACCGGACCAGCGTCACGTCCGGCAGCGCCGACCCCTCGCGCCGGTGCCTCACCATCTGCACGCCGAGGTAGACGAGGTAGGCCGCGCCGAGCAGACGGATGGCGTCGAAGAGGACGGCCGAGCGCTCGAGCAGGGCGCCCAGCCCCGCGGCCACCACGATCACCTGAGCGAAAGCGCCTGCCGAGTTGCCGGCGACGGTGAGCAGAGCGGCTCGCCGCCCCAAGGCCACGCCGCGGCTGATCACGAACAGCACGCTCGGCCCCGGCACGATGATCAGCAACGTCGACGCCACCACGAAGGCGAAGAGCGAGTGGGCGTCGGTCATGGAGGAACCATACGGATGCCTGCCCGGCACGTGCACGCCGGTTCGTCGGGTGGGCGACGAGTAGAACGTGCCCCGTGGCGGACGCGACCGACGAGCAGCTGCGCGACGTCGAGCGGTGGTTCACCGCCCGCGGCACGCCGCACCTGATCGAGGGCTACAGCGCGGCCGAGGACGTGTTCACCCGCGCCCTGCCCGTGCTCACCCTCGTGCTGCTGCTCGAGGTCGGCGGCGCGCTCAACGCCGACTTCCGCTGGTGGCAGAACGTGCTCGCCGCGGCGGGCGGCCTGGCCCTGCTGCTTGGCATCTGGGCGTCGGTGAACCGCAGCCGCGGGCGGCCTCCGCTCACCCGGCCGGCCCGGGTCGGTGCCGCGGAGATCGCCACCTTCGTGCTCGCACCGCCGCTCATCACCGCCGTGATCGGGGCCCAGCCGGGCCAGGCGCTCTGGCTGGCCGCCGCCAACCTGGCGCTGCTCGGAGCCATCTACCTGGTGACCAGCTACGGGCTGCTGCCGCTCACCCGCTGGGCCGTCGCCAAGACGATCCGCCAGCTCAGCGCGGTGGCCGGGCTGCTCGGACGGGCGCTGCCACTGCTGCTGCTCATCCAGATCGTGCTGTTCGTCAACGCCGAGATGTGGCAGGTCGCCGACGGCTTCGACGGCGCCTTCCTCACCGCGGTGATCGGCCTCTTCCTGCTCGTCGGGATCGCGTTTCTGCTCACCCGCCTCCCGCGCGAGCTCGACCGCCTGGCCCACTTCGACGACCCCGATCAGGTGGCGGCCGAGGTGGTCGGCACTCCGGCGGCCGCCCTGCGGGCCGGTGCTGTGTCGTCTGACGGCGCGCTCAGCGCGCGCCAGCGCGGCAACGTGCTCCTCGTGGCGCTGTTCAGCCAGGGCGTGCAGGTCGTGCTGGTGACGGTGATCCTCGGCGGGTTCTTCGTCGCCTTCGGGCTGCTCACCATCACCCCAGAGGTGATGACGTCGTGGCTAGGTCACGCCGGCGACTCCGTGCTCGAGGTCGGCCTGCTCGGGCGCGACGTGACCCTCACCGCCGAGCTGCTCAAGGTCAGCGCGTTCCTCGCCGCGTTCTCCGGGCTGTACTTCACGGTCGTGCTGGTCACGGACGCGACGTACAGAGAGGAGTTCTTCGACGAGATCCTCGCCGAGCTCCGCCAGACCTTCGCCGTGCGCACCGTCTACCTGGCGGCCCGCCGGGAGCGGACCGGTGGCTGACCCGCTCGACCCCTTCGACCGCGACGTCGTCGACCGCGACGAGCGGTGGTCCGCGCCGCTCGTGCCCGTGCTGGTGATGGCCGCCGTGATGTGGGGGAGCGAGGTCGTCGACATCGCGCTCGACGGGCGCCTCGACCGCTTCGGCATCCGTCCGCGACGCCTCGACGGGCTCGACGGCATCATCTTCGCGCCGTTCCTGCACGGCGGGTTCGGGCACCTGATCGCCAACACGATGCCGTTCCTGATCCTCGGCGGCGCCATCGCGCTGGGCAACCTGGCCCGGTTCGTGCAGGTCACCGCGATCGTGGCGCTGGTGGGCGGCTTCGGCACGTGGCTCACCGGGCCGGATCACTCGCTGCACGTCGGCGCCAGCGGCCTCGTGTTCGGCTACCTCACCTACCTGGTGAGCCGGGGCCTCTTCGCCCGCAAGGTCACCTACCTGCTCGGCGGCCTGCTCGTGCTCATGGTCTACGGCGGCATCCTCTGGGGCCTGCTGCCCCGCCCCGGCATCTCCTGGCAGGGCCACCTCTTCGGCGCCCTGGCCGGCGTCCTAGCCGCCTACCTCCTCCACGCCGATCGCCCCGAAATGCACCGAACTGGGGATGGTTGATGGTCGCATTTGGCCATCTGCCATCCCCAGTTCCGATCGGGGTCCGCCTCGGATCAGCGCTCCGCCGGCTGGAACAGCTCGATGAAGTTGCCGGCCGGGTCCTCGACCAGGACCTGCGAGCCGCCGGGACCGGTGACCACGTCGTTGCGGAAGCTGACGCCGGCGTCGCGCAGGCGGGACACCTCGCTGGCGATGTCGTCGACCAGCAGGTGGATGCGGTTCCATCCGCCGGGCCCGGGGGTGGCGCCGTCGGACATGGGGCGACCGGCCGAGCTGGCCGGGCCGCTCAGCAGCAGCCGCAGGTTGCCGCGCCTCACGTCCGCGAAGGCGGGCATGGCATCGAGGCCGAGCTCGAAGCCGAAGTGCTCCGTGTAGAACGCGACAGCGGCCTCCACGTCGTCGACCATGTAGCGGACGTTCACAGTCTCATCGAGCTGCGTCATGGCTCCTCCGTTGTGTCGTCGGAAGTCGGTCGAGCGCTCAGCTGGCGGCGGGCACCGGCACCCGGGCGACGGCGGTGCCCATGAGGTCTACGAAGTTGTCGCAGTAGAAGGCCTGGCGCACGGACTCGCTGGCGCCTCCGAGGCTGGTCTCAAAGCGCTCGTAGGGGCGGCGGCCGCCCTCGACGTGGGGGTAGTCGGTGGAGAACAGCGCCACCCCGGGGCCGGCCTGCTCCACGATCCAGCCGACGTCCTCTGTGGGGTAGGGCGTGGCCTTGATCTGGCGCCGGACGTACTCGCTCGGGCGCAGGCTCAGCGACTGCAGCCTCTCCTCGTGGCGCACGAAGGCGTCGAGAGCGGACTCCATCTGCCGCATCCAGCCCGGCATCCAGATCGCGCCTTGCTCGATCACGCCGATCCGCAGCGCCGGGTGCCGCTCGAGCACCCCGTCGAAGATCATCGTGGCGAGTGTCTGGGTGGGCGGGCCGGGGATGGCCATGTAGTCGACGGAGCGGAAGTTCTCGTCGCCGCCGTGGAAGTCGGGCACCTTGGGCCCGCCGTTGACGAAGTACTTCGGGTCGAGCAGCTCGCCGCCGCCACCCACGTGGAGGACGACGGGGATGCCCGCCTCCTCGGCCTGGCGCCACACGGGATCGAGGCCGACGTGGCTGGGGGAGTGGTTGGTGGGGCAGCCGCTCGGCACCAGCAGCGCGGCGGCGCCCATGGCGATCGCCTCGCCGGCCATGGCAGCCGAGCGCTCGAAGTCGGCCAGCGGCACGTAGCAGGTGGGCAGCAGCCGGGGGTCGACGGAGCAGAACTCGGTCATGCCCCGGTTGTGAGCCCGGGCTGCGCCGTAGGCGAGGTCGAGGTCGCCGGAGCGCTCGAGGCGCAGCAGGTTGCCGTTGTTGAAGGTGTTGAACACCAGCTGGCTGGCCACGCCGAGCAGGTCGAGGGCGAGCGGGCGGTCCTCGCGGATGAACGACCCGGTGGCCTTGAAGTTCTTGCGGGCCATGATCTCCTCGGCGTCGTGGGCCCGGAACTCAGGGTCGGCGTGGCGCTCGCGGAAGTGCTCGATCACGTCGACATCCTCATCGGGCGACAGCGCCAGCGAGACGTTCGGCTCCAGCCGCTCCCGGAGGTCGGGATCGGCGTGGTCGATGAGCCAGGTCGGCTCCTCCATGATGTGGGCATCGGCGTCGTGCACGACGCGCCCGGTGATGTACGGCATGGTTCCTCCCCCAAGGATCTGCCGAGGAGCCTAGGTCTCCCTGGTTGCGCTGGCTCGAGGGCCGTCAGGCGAGGAGGTCGGCGTACTCGGGGTTCTCGTCGATGAACTGGGCGACGTACCAGCACGACGGCACCACCTTGTGGCCGCTGGGGCGCACAGCGTCGAGCGCGCCCTTCACCAGGATCGCCCCGAGCCCCTGGCCCCGGCGCTGCGGGTCGATGACCGTGTGCGGGAACACGACATGCTCGCCCTCCGAGCGGTACTCGGCGAAGCCGGCCACCTCGCCGTCCACCAGCAGCTCGTAGCGGGATCGTTCGGCGACGTCTCTCACCTGCGTGTCCATGACGTCCTGTGTACCCGGCCCGGTCGCCCCTCACTACCCGAGATCTGTGGGCGTCTGAGCACGAAATGCGTGCTCTCGCGCCCACAGATCTTGGGAGATGTCCCACGAGAGCCGGCTGTGTCACATCTGGCCAACAAGAGGGACACGGCGAAGAGGCGGGGCGATGTCGGCGCAGCGGGCGATGGCGGACGAAGAGACCTGGACGGACGAGCCGCTGGTGACGGTGCTCGGGCCGACGACGGTGGCCGGCGAGCCGGTGACGGCGCGGCAGCGGGCGATCCTGGCGGCGCTGGTGCTGCACCGGCGCAGGGCGCTCACGACGGAGCTGCTCATCGACGCCGTGTGGTCCGACGACGTCCCCAGGGCGGCCCGGCAGTCGCTGCAGAACCAGATCACCCGGCTGCGCCGCCGGTTCGGCGCCGACCTCGTGGTGACCGATGGGACCGGCTACCGGCTGGGGTGGGCCACCGATGTCGGTCGCTTCGACCTGCTGGCGACCACGTGGCTGGCTCGTGAGGCCTCGCCCGGCGCGATCCGTCCGCTGGAGGCAGCTTGCGCGATGTGGCACGGCACCCCCTACGTCGACCTCGCCGAGCTGCCGGCGGTGGAGCCTGAGCGAGCTCGGATCGCGGAGCTTCAAGCGGCGGTGGCCGACAGGCTCGCCATGTCGCGGTTGGTGGCGGGCGACGTCCGCCGGGCGGTCACCGAGCTGGTGGTGCTCGCCGAGGAGGATCCCTACCGGGAGTGCCGGTGGGAGCTGCTCATGCGAGCGCTCGATCGCGATCAGCGCCAGGGCGAGGCGATCGCGGTGTACGAGCGGCTCGCCGACCGGCTCGCCAACGACCTCGGCGTGCGGCCATCGGAACCGCTGCAGCGGCTGCGGCTCGACATCCAGAGCGGAGCGACAGCGCTGTCGGAGCGAGAGCTCGAGCCTTACACCACTGAGGAGCTGCGCCGGGAGGATGCCAGGCGGCACCGGTGCAAGGAGCGTCCGCTGTCGTGCGGTCCGAGCCGACCGCTCTTCTTCAGAGGCGCCAGGTGACCTCGGGCGCCGCCCGGTAGGAGCAGGCGTAGCCGGTCTCGACGCTGGCGCGGAGGTGGGTGCCGAGCAGCGGGTGGAGGTCGGCGAGCTTGTCGATCGTGCGCCGGAGCAGCTTGGAGACGCGCGACCGCACTCGGTCGTCGACGAGCACAGCTCGCAGCTCGGCGCTGAGGATCCGGCCGCCCTCGACGCCTGCTGACCGGATGATCTCGGGGTCGAGCGAGGCGAGGTCGCCGACCGGCTCGCCGCGCGTCAGCCGGTCGAGCACTACGGCGGGCACCGGCCCGCGCCTCGCGGCCAAGAGGTGGTGGAGGGCGACGAGGCCCTTGCTCGGCGCCACCTCGACCGCCGGTTGAACCCCGTACCCGACCGTCCAGCGCTCGCCGGCCACGAAGTGCCCCAGGCACGGGTCGGCGATGTCGCCGACCACGACCGGTGCGCTGACCGCCCGGGTCACCGCGGCGAGGTGGTGGTAGCCGCCGGCGCTGAAGAAGGCCTGGAACGCGGCCAGAGCCCGTCGGGCCTCGGTGGCCGCGCCGCCGTGGTCCTCAGCGATGTGGGCCGCGCACCACAGCACCCGGGCGCGCTCGAGGCGGGCCAGCGCGCCCCACACGGGTGCTCGCTTGTCGCCCTCGATGGCGGCGTCGGCCAGAGCGGCGTCGGCGACATCGAGATCGCCCCTGGCCGCAGCGACCAGTCCCGCCAAGAGCCGACCTGAGCCGAGCGGGACGTCGTCGGCCACCAGGAAGCCGGCGGGGAGGGCGGCGACACGATCGGCGAGCACCTCGATCGCAGTGCTCGGCCCGACCCGCGACGCCGCCCACGTCGCGGCGGCCAGGCCCTGCAGCGGGAGCATCTGGTCGATGGCGCCCACAAGGACCTCGCGGGCCGCGGCGCTGTCTCCGGCGAGCACGAGGGCGCGGGCGCGGACCCCGGGTTCGATCGCTGGGTCGAGGGTCGCCCACACGCTGGTGCGTCCGGCGAGATAATCGACCTCGGCGGCGAGCGCGGGCGGCAGCTCGGCAGTGGAGGTCAGGTCTGGGATGCCACGATCGAGCAGGCTCTGGGGATCGGACACGACGGCGAGGCTAGGAGACCGTTGACCGATCGCCTGCCCTGGGAGTGCGTCGAGACCCTGCCGCACAGCGATGTCGACATGCTGGCCGGCTGGGACGCGGCGGTCGCCGCAGCGAACGATCACGCCGCCCGTGCTCACGCACTGGTGGGCCGGGCCCTGGCGTCTTACTGGGCCGTTCAGCCGGAGGTGATCAGCGACGACTGGGACACCTGGCGCGAGCGCCGGCGAGCCGACGTCGCGGAGGCCGAGCGCCTCGCCCGCCGGGCCGCTGATCCGGACCTGCTGGCCGAGTGCCTGCTCGGTCGTCTCTACGCGCTGTGGGGCCCCGACGACCTCGGCACCCGGGCGCCGGTGATCGCCGAGCTCGAGGCCCTACGACCGAGCATCCAGGACGAGGAGCTGCGCCTGCGCGTGCTCGAGTGGCGGGTGCTCGAGCACCTCGACCGGGGCGAGCTGGCCGAGGCCAAGGACCACATCGAGGCCTTCGCCCGGGAGTCGGCGGGCACCGAGCTCGTGCTCCTGCGTCGCCGCGAGGAGCTGTGGCGCGGCAACGTGGCCATGCTCGAGGGTGACGTCGACGGAGCCCTGCAGCTCAACCAAGACGCCATCAGCTCGACGGCCGACACCGCCGGCTCGCCGTTCTCGTTCCAGAACGTCGCCGTCACGCTGGCCATCGAGCGCTTCCTGCGCCGGGGCCTCGACGACGTGATCGAGCCGATCCGCTCGATCCGGGCCAGCTCGCCGCGCGTCGCGGTGAACTGGGACACCGCCTTGGCCTTCGCGCTCTCCGAGGTCGGCCGGCTGGAGGAAGCCGCAGCCGTCTTCGAGACGGTGGCGGCTGACGACTTCTCGCCGGTGCGCCGTGACCTCAACTGGTTGGTGGTGATGCACCTGCTCGGTCTGGTCGCGCTGCACCTCGACGACGAGCCCCGCATCCGCCAGCTGCTCCGCCACCTGCTTCCCTTCGCCGACCTCGATGCCACCCACGGCTCCGGCTACGCCTCCTATGGCCCGGTGGGGCGGGTGGTGGCCCGGTTGGAAGGGCGCTGCGGTGATGCAGCGGGTGGCGCCGCCCGGCTCGAGAGGGTGCTGGCGACGCGCTTCGCCGGGCCCTGGACGAGCCTCGCCCGCCTCGATCTCGCTGACGTGCTGCGCCAGGACGAGCCCGTCTCGGCGCTGCGCCACGCGGAGCAGGCCGCCGCAGAGCTGGCGACGAT
>DATCYI010000026.1:0-1904 GCA_036570385.1 Acidimicrobiales bacterium
GGGCCGACCGGTCTTCGAGCTGCGCGTAGGTGACGACCTGCTCGCCGGCCAGCACGGCCGGGCGCTCGGGGTGGCTGACGGCGAACGCCGACGGGTGCTGGATCACCCGGCCACTCTATATGTGTAGAGGTTTGCTGTGCCGACAGCCGACCTCGAGCTGGACCCGGGATCAGAGGGAGTCGAGCCCCAGCGAGTCGAGCACCTCCTGGACCGACTCGTAGGTGCGTTCGGGCAGCTCCGACAGCAGGTCTCTCACCTCCTGCGTCGCCTGGTTGTCGGTGGCTGTCGAGCGGAGCTTCTCAGGTTCGCCCGGGAACGCCGCGGGCCCGAGGAAGCGGGCCACCTCCACGCGCACGTCGTCGGTGGTGCGCCGGCCTAGCGGATCGTCCTGTGGCCGGCCTTCGTGACGGGTGCCCGCGCTGGCCTGGCGCCGCTCGTCCTGGAGGGCGTCGTCGATGGCGGGTCCGTGCTTGGATGATTGCTGCTGCGACATTGAGATGTCCCTTCGTGTAGAGGTGTCGGCGTCAGATGTGCTTGCCTCAGGTGGTCGGAGGTGTCGGCCAGCGCAGCAGCGCTCCGACCCCCTCAGCGACCGGACCCGCCGCCGGGATCACCCGGACCGAGGCTCCCGTGGCCAGGGCGGCACGCACGATCGCGTCGGCGAGGCGGACCTCGTGGATGTCGTGACCGGCGATGGCATCGTCGTCGCGCTGCAGCCCCAGGGGCACAGGCTCTGGGCCGGCCCAAGCCGTCTGGTCGTCCACGTCGTCGTGGACGAGCAGCACCGCCACCGCTGCTTGGTTGAGCGCGTCGATGGTGGGCGCCATGCCGCCGACCGCGAGGTCCTGCTGGCCGATCTCCTCCTTGAAGCGCTCGAGCACGGCCACCGTGTCCTCTGCGACGGCGGTGGCGACGAGACGGCGGATCTCCTCGTCCCGCGCGTGGCCGGAGCCGTCGGCAGCCCTGCCTTGATCGATGACGTGGACACGCGAAGCGAGCTCCGCTGGCAGGTCGCCAACGATCATGTGCGTGGCCCGGACGTCGCCGCCTAGGACCACGATTCGGGCATCGACGGTCTGGGCGAGCTTCGCGATGTCAGCCGCGACGTTGGTCGCGGTAGCCGCCCAGTCGTTCTCGGCGCGCTGCTGGTAGCGCGGCTGCGACCAGCCTCCCGGGTTGACCTTCCGCTCGGGCTCACCGTCACCGCTGGTGCGCTCGATGGCGCTGGCTCCCGGGCGGTCCGCGATCAGGTCGGCGCCGCCGCGGTCGGCGAGGGCGACGACGTAGGGCACCTGGGCCTGGCGCCAGCGGATCAGTGGCACGAGGTCGGGCACCCGGCTCCACGAGCCGCGATCGCGGGGGAGAGGCTCGTCGAGGTGCTCGGTCAGCAAGACCCGCTCGGCGTCCACCATCACGGCCAGGACAGCTCCCGACAGGTGAGCCCTGTCGATCAGCGGATCGACCTGGGCCAGCGCGGTCTCCGGGGCGCCGCTCTCGGCCAACCGGCGACGCAGCGCCTTCCACCGCTGCTCCGAGCGCATGGCTGCGTTGTCCACGTCGGCCTCGGTGTTGAGGTAGACGCTCAGGAACGGCCCGCCGCCCTTGGCCAGGGCTTCGAGGTCGCTCAGGTCGGGGGCAACGTCGGGAAAGGTCTCTGCGGCTCTCATCCGGCTCCTCCTGCCCGCCGCTTCCGATCAGGTTGGAACCCCTACCCGCCGAGGCCGGAATCGGTACCTCTGTCGGTTGGCCGCGCATCGGCGGCACCGGGGAGGGGTAGGCCCCGGCACATCGACACCCCCGCCGACCACCTCACCGCCACCGTCTACGCGCCAGCGCCTCAGCTCACCGTCACCGTGGAGTCGGGCATGGAGGGCGACGACGAGATCCACCTGCACGCCGGCGGA
>DATCYI010000027.1:0-2579 GCA_036570385.1 Acidimicrobiales bacterium
CGCCGTCGCCGCGGCCTGCGCGCTGGCCGTGGCCGCGACCTCGCTGGTGCTGGGAGCTGACGCCCAGGATCCCGGGTACCTGACCGTCGCCGACGACGTGATCGTCGCCCGCCAGGCGACCGACGAGATCCACGTGAGCGAGGACGAGTCCTTCACCGAGTACCTCACGAACCACGAGCCCGTGACCGAGGGCGTGCGCACGGAGCTCGAGCGCATCCTCCCCGACGCACGGATCACGGAGCTGCGGACCGCTTCCGTCGATCCGGCCCATCCGGGTCTGGAGGAAGCCGGGGGCGGGATGTGGATCCGGGCCGTCGACGTAGAGGGCGCCGGTGGCGACGGCGACTGGGTGCAGTACGGCTACGGCATGGCTGACGCCATCGTTGCTGACGACGCGGTGCTAGATGCCATCCATGCGACCGACGAGGTGCGCGCCGCGCTCGACGAGCACGGCGTGGTGATGCTGGACCGGGAGGTGAGCGGCACGGTCGTGCTCCAGGCACCCGGCGGGATCGAGCTGCCCGGAGTGGCAGCCGGCAACCGCTACACCCTCGGCTACGTCTCGCCGCTGCTCCTGACGGAAGCGGCAGCACGAGCGGCGGAGCTCGACGTGGCGACGACGGGCACCGTCCTCCAGTCCGACGATGCCCTCACCGCCGACCAGCGCCGCGAGCTCGAGGACCTCCAGGACGACCTCGGATGGGTTCCAGGATCGGGGATGGCCGAGGAGTCGACCAGCTACCTCAACCTCAGCTGGCACGAGCCTGACGGCGGCCCGAGCCCGTTCCAGCTGGAGCTGCTGCTCAGCGGCGTGGCCCTCGTGCTGGCCCTGTTCGTGGTCGGCGTGAGCCTGGCGCTGGCCGCGGCCGAGTCCAAGGACGAGCGCGACGTGCTCACCATCGCCGGGGCTCCTCCCCGCGCGCTGGCCCGCTCCGCCTGCGCCCGCGCTGCGCTCCTGGCCGGGCTCGGCGCGGCCATGGCGGTGCCGATCGGGTTCTTGCCGGTGGTGGTGTTCACCCGGGCCGAGAGCGATGGCTTCCCGCTCGTGTTCCCGGTGCGCACGGTCCTGCTGCTCCTGCTGGTGGCACCCATCGTGGTGTCCCTGGTGTCCTACGCCTCGAGCGCGGCGGCTCAGCGCCTCCGTCCGGTCCGGGTGAGCACCGCCACCTTCGAGTAGGAGCAGCTTCCGGAACCGGCGTCAAAGTTGGAAACGGGCGTTGTCAACCCTCCCTAGGATGAGCGCCATGGCAGCCAGCACCTCGACCAAGCCCGACATCGACCTGCTGTCGCCTGCGTTCTACGGCGACATCGACGCCATGCACGACGCCTTCACCTGGCTGCGCCACAACGACCCGCTGCATCGCGACGAGAGCAGCGGCTTCGTGGGCGTCACCAAGCACGCCGACATCCTCGAGGTCGAGCACCGCGACGAGGTGTTCTCGAGCAAGGGCAGCTACCGGTCGATCCAGAACCCCGACGAAGACAACATGATCGCCCAGGACGATCCGCAGCACCTGGCCCAGCGCCGGCTCGTGTCCCGCCGCTTCACGCCCAAGGCCGTGCGCCAGCTCGAGCCGCTGCTCGTGAACATGATCGACGGCCTGCTCAGCCCCATGGTGGCCGACCTGGCGTCCGGCGAGCGGGGCCAGACCGAAGCGGTCACCGCCCTGGCCGCCGCGCTGCCCGCGCAGCTCACCGCCCACCTCATCGGCTTCCCCGAGGAGATCTGGCCCGACATCCGCACCTGGTCCGAGCGCCTCATGCGCTACGACTCGGTGGAGAAGGACCCGGAGGCGTTCCAGGGCTTCATGCAGGCGATCATGGAGTTCGTCGGCGTGCTGCAGACCACCGCCGCAGCCCGGCGGGAGTGCCCCGCCGACGACCTCGTCACCACCTGGGTGCAGGGCGAGGCCAACGGCTGCCCCATGAACGACTCCCAGCTGGTCAACGAGACCGGCCTCGTGATCTCCGGCGGCGCCGAGACCACCCGCACCGTCATCGCCCGCTCGCTCATCGCCTTCGCCGAGCACCCCGACCAGTGGGAGGCGATGCACGCCGACCCCACCCTCGTGCCGGGCGCCGTCGAGGAGATGATCCGCTGGGTCACGCCGCTCAACAACATGTTCCGGGTGGCCACCGCCGACGCCACGATCGGCGGCCGCCCGGTGCGCGAGGGCGACCGGCTGGCGCTGCTGTACCCGTCGGGCAACCGCGACGAGGACGTATTCGACGACCCGTTCCGCTTCGACATCCGCCGCAGCCCCAACCAGCAGATCGCCTTCGGCTTCGGCACCCACTTCTGCCTCGGCGCCTCGCTCGCCCGCGTCGAGCTGCGGCTCCTCATCGAGCGCCTCGTCGCCACCATCACCGAACTAGAGGTGCTCGCCCCGCCCGACATCGAAGACAACATCTTCGTAGGCGCCGTGAGATCGCTTCAGCTCGGCTACACGCTTCGCTAGTCGCTTCGTCCTCGCTCGCCTTCGGCGAGCTGCGGCGAGTCTTCTTGCTGCTCGCCTTCGGCTCGCGCTGAACGCTTTCTGCTCCGGGGTCGGCGGAGCCGCCCCTCCGCGGGCAGGGGG
>DATCYI010000028.1:0-4235 GCA_036570385.1 Acidimicrobiales bacterium
GGCTCATGAAAGTTGAACAGGCGTTCTAAGTAGGCTACAAACCTCGCAGTCCGAGCGTGAGGAGACGGCCGTCGTCATGACCACAGTCGCGGGTGCTGCGCCCTACTTCGATCCCTACGACGTGGCGATCAACGCCGATCCCTACCCCGCCTACGAGCGCCTACGGGAAGAGGCGCCGGCCTACTACAACGAGCGCTACGACTTCTGGGCGCTGTCCCGCCACGCCGACGTCGAGAAGGCGCTCGTGAGCTGGCAGGTGTTCTCCAACACCCGCAGCGACATCCTCGACATCATCAAGGCCGGCGTGGAGCTGCCGCCCGGCGTGATCCTCTTCGAGGACCCGCCCACCCACACGATGCACCGCGGCCTCATGTCGCGGGTGTTCACCCCGCGCCGCATGGCCGCGCTCGAGGATCAGGTGCGGGCCTTCTGCGCCCGGTCGCTCGACCCGCTCGTCGGAGCCGACCGCTTCGACATCATCGCCGAGCTGGCCACCGTGATGCCGATGCGGGTGATCGGCATGCTGCTCGGCATCCCTGAGCAGGACCAGGTCGCCGTGCGCAACAAGACCGACGACAACCTGCGCACCCGGCCCGGCGAGCCCATGCAGGTCAAGGAGGAGAACGTGGCCAGCGGCGACATGTTCGCCGACTACATCGAGTGGCGCTCGCAGCACCCCTCCGACGACCTCATGACCCAGCTGCTGAACGCCGAGTTCGAGGACGAGGCGGGCGAGACCCGCAAGCTGACGCGCCAGGAGGTCCTCACCTACACGGCGGTCATCGCCGGCGCCGGCAACGAGACCACCGGCCGCCTCATCGGCTGGCTGGCCAAGCTGCTCGCCGAGCACCCCGACCAGCGCCGCGAGGTCGTGGAGGACCGCTCGCTCATCCCCCGCGTGATCGACGAGGCGCTGCGCTTCGAGCCGACCGGGCACGCCACCGCCCGCTTCGTGATGGAGGACGTGGAGTACCACGGCCACACGATCCCGGCGGGCAGCCCGATCCTGATGCTGCTCGCGTCGGCCAACCGCGACCCGCGCCGCTACGAGGACCCCGATGTCTTCGACATCCACCGCGAGGACATCCAGCACCTCACCTTCGGCTTCGGGCTGCACTTCTGCCTCGGAGCCAACCTGGCCCGGCTCGAAGGGCGGGTGGCGCTCGACGAGCTGCTCACCCGGTTCCCCGAGTGGGAGATCGACTACGACGACATCAAGCTCGCCCCCACCTCGACCGTGCGGGGCTGGGAGCGGATGCCCCTGATCCTGCCCTGAGGGCCGTGGCTAGGGGCTAGCTGCGGGCGGCGACCGGGCGGAGCAGCTCGCCGCGGGCGAGCAGGGTGCCGACCACCAGAGCGGTGGGGACCGAGGCAGCGGTCCAGATGGTGGCGATCCGCAGCAACGTGGTCATGGCGAGGCTCCCAGCAGTGTCGACGACCTGCCATCAGGCTCCCGCGTACTGCCCAAAGGGGAAATGGCCCAGTCGCGTCATTTCGGACAACCCGGATGACTAGTCACCCCTGACGCGCTCTGGCCCTCCGCTCGAGTCCTCAGGGCGCGACGTACGCGGCGAGGTGCTCGCCGGTGAGGGAGGGTCGTCCGGATACGAGAGCCGCGGGCGTGCCCTCGAACACGACCTGGCCGCCGTCGTGGCCGGCACCGGGGCCCAGGTCGATGATCCAGTCGGCGTGGGCCATCACCGCCTGGTGGTGCTCGATGACGATCACCGACTTGCCGGCGTCCACCAAGCGGTCGAGCAGGCCCAGGAGCTGCTCCACGTCGGCCAGGTGCAAGCCGGTGGTGGGCTCGTCGAGCACGTAGACGCCCCCCTTGTCAGACATGTGGGTGGCCAGCTTGAGGCGCTGGCGCTCGCCGCCCGAGAGCGTCGTGAGCGGCTGGCCGAGGCTGAGGTAGCCGAGCCCGACGTCGTTCAGGTTGACCAGGATCTTGTGGGCCGCTGGGGTCTTGGCGTCGCCGTCAGCGAAGAACGCCTCCGCCTCGGCGACGGACATGGCCAGCACCTCGCTGATGTCCTTGCCGCCGAAGGTGTACTCCAGCACGGACGCCTGGAAGCGCTTGCCCTCGCACTCCTCGCAGGGGGTGGCGACCCCGGCCATCATCGCCAGGTCGGTGTAGATCACGCCGGCCCCGTTGCAGGTGGGGCAGGCGCCCTCGGAGTTGGCGCTGAACAGGCCCGGCTTCACGCCGTTGGCCTTGGCGAACGCCTTGCGGATCGGATCGAGCAGACCGGTGTAGGTGGCCGGGTTGCTGCGGCGCGAACCCCTGATCGCACCCTGGTCGACGGTGATCACGCCCTCCTGACCGGCGATCGAGCCCTGGATCAGCGAGCTCTTGCCCGAGCCGGCGACACCGGTGAGGACCACGAGCACGCCCAGGGGGATGTCGACGTCGACGGCCTTCAGGTTGTGGGTGCTGGCCCCGCGCACCTCCAAAGCACCCGACGCCTCACGGACCCCGTCCTTGAGCGAAGCCCGGTCGTCGAGGTGGCGGCCGGTGAGGGTGTCGGCCTTGCGCAGCTCCTCGACGGTGCCCTCGAACACCACCTCGCCGCCGGCGGTGCCGGCACCCGGGCCCAGGTCGACGACGTGGTCGCCGATGGCGATCGCCTCGGGCTTGTGCTCGACGACCAGCACCGTGTTGCCCTTGTCGCGCAGCTGGAGCAGGAGGCCGTTCATCCGGGCGATGTCGTGGGGGTGCAGCCCGATGGTCGGCTCGTCGAAGACGTAGGTGACGTCGGTGAGCGACGAGCCGAGGTGGCGGATCATCTTCGTGCGCTGGGCCTCGCCACCGGAGAGCGTGCCCGACGGGCGGTCGAGGCTCAGGTAGCCCAGGCCGATCTCCACGAAGGAGTCGAGGCTGTGGAGCAGCTTGCCGAGCAGCGGCGCGACAGAGGGCTCGTCGAGCCCGCGCACCCACTCCGCCAGGTCGCTGATCTGCATGGCGCAGGCGTCGGCGATGCTGATGCCGGCGATCTTCGACGAGCGGGCGGCCTCGCTGAGGCGCGTGCCCTCGCACTCGGGGCAGGTGGTGAAGGTGACCACGCGGTCGACGAAGGCCCGGATGTGGGGCTGCATCGCGTCCTTGTCCTTCGACAGGAACGACTTCTGGATCTGGGGGATCAGACCCGAGTAGGTGAGGTTGATGCCCTCGATCTTGAGCTTGGTCGGCTCCTTGTGGAGCAGGTCGTTCAGCTCCTTCTTCGTGAACTTGCTGATCGGCTTGTCGGGGTCGAAGAAGCCGCAGCCCCTGAAGATGCGCCCGTACCAGCCGTCCATGCTGTAGCCGGGGACGCTGAGCGCTCCCTCGTTGAGCGACTTGGCGTCGTCGTAGAGCTGCGTCAGGTCGAAGTCGGTGACCGAGCCCATGCCCTCGCAGCGCGGGCACATGCCGCCGGTGATCGAGAAGCTGCGCTTCTCCCGCTTCTTCTCGCCGCCCTTCTCGATGGTGACGGCGCCCGACCCGCTGATCGAGGCCACGTTGAACGAGAACGCCTGCGCAGATCCGATGTGGGGCTGACCCAGCCGGCTGAAGAGGATGCGCAGCATCGCGTTGGCGTCGGTGACCGTGCCCACCGTCGAGCGGGAGTTGGCGCCCATGCGCTCCTGGTCGACGATGATCGCCGTGGTCAGGCCGTCGAGGACGTCGACGTCGGGCCGGGCCATCGTGGGCATGAAGCCCTGGACGAAGCTGCTGTAGGTCTCGTTGATGAGTCGCTGCGACTCGGCGGCGATCGTGCCGAACACGAGCGAGCTCTTCCCCGACCCGGACACGCCTGTGAACACCGTGAGCCGGCGCTTCGGCAGCTCGATGTTCACGTCCTTGAGGTTGTTCACGCGCGCGCCCTGGACCCGGAGCAGGTCGTGGCTGTCGGCTGCGTGCGAAGCAGGCGCGCCCGCGCCCGCCTTCGTGGCGTTGCTCATGTGGGCTCTCCCCTTGGTTCGCGTCGTCGGCCCTGACGGATCTAATCAGGTTGCCTGACGGATCGAGCCCGCCGAAGTCAGCGGACCAGGTCGGCCACGGAGGCGCTGCGCTCCGAGCTAGCCGGTTCGAGTCGCAGGGTGAACTCGGCGCCCTGGCCTGGCGCGCTGCGCACGTCCAGGTCGACGCCCATGGCTGCGGCGAGGCCGCGGGAGATGTAGAGGCCGAGCCCCGTGCCGGCCATGCACCCCTCGGTGTCCAAGCGCTCGAAGCGCTCGAAGATCCGCTCCTGGTC
>DATCYI010000029.1:0-11172 GCA_036570385.1 Acidimicrobiales bacterium
CCCTCGGTGCGTCCGGGCGGCTTGCCGATCCCGATGCGGACGCGGGCGAAGTCGTCGGTGTGGAGGTGGGCCTTTATCGACTTGAGGCCGTTGTTGCCGGCCAGTCCGCCGCCGAGCTTCAGCTTCATCCGCCCGACCGGGAGGTCGAGCTCGTCGTGCACCACCACGAGGTGGTGCGGATCGGTGATGCCGTGGCGCTTCACCAGCGGCGCCACCGCCTCCCCGGAGAGGTTCATGTAGGTCATCGGGATGGCCAGGGCCAGGCGCTTGCCGCCGACGTTCACCTCATCCGCGATGGCGCGCTCCTTGGCCTTGCGGAGCTTGGCGCCGTGGCGCTCGGCCAGCAGCAGCACGACCTCGGCACCGATGTTGTGCCGCGTGCCCTCGTACTCGGAGCCGGGGTTGGCCAGCCCGACCACGAGCAGGTCGGCCGGGGTGCCGCGGCGCTCCGCCGCGCCACCCCGACGACCGAACACCTCGGGTCAGCCCTCTTCGTCGGACTCGGCTGCCTCGTCGGCGGCCTCGCCCTCGTCGCCACCCTCGGCCTCGGGGGCCTCTTCGGCAGCAGCCTCTGCGGGCTCGCCGGCGACCTCGGCCTCGGCGGCCTCGAGCTCCTCTTCGGAGACACCGTGGTGAGCGGCCACGACGGCCTCTTCCGGATCGACTGGCGTGGTGACGCCGGCCGGCAGGGTGAGGTCGCTGACCCGCAGCGCGTTGCCGATCTCGAGCGGCGAGATGTCGATCACCAGCTGCGAGGGGATGTCGGCGGGCTTGGCGGTGATGAGCAGGGCGGTGAGCACCTGGTCGACGACGCCGTTCTCACGGGTGACCAGCTCGGCCTCGCCCTCGATGACGATGGGCACCTCGACGTCGACGGTCTTGTCGAGGTCGACGCGGATGAAGTCGACGTGCAGGACGTCGCGGCGCACCTTGTGGCGCTGCATGTCCTTGACCAGCGTGGGGGTGCGGCTGCCGTCGATCTCGAGGTGGATCACGGCGTTCAGGCCCTGGTCGGTGATGAGCGCCGCACGCAGCTCGCGCCAGTCGACAGTGAGGGGCATCGGGTCGCCACCGAGGCCGTACACGACGCCCGGGATCTTGCCTTCGCCGCGGAGGCGGCGGGCGGAGCGGGTTCCCTGGGGCGGGCGCGGGGTGGCTTGGAGGATGATCTCGGCCATCGGAGGTCTCCTACGTCTGAGATCGCGCCGGAGCGCAACGTTCGAATGTGGACCGGTCGACGCTACCAGCGGCCCCCGTCGGGCGCCTAGTTCGCCAGCTAGTTCTGGTTGGCCCCGTCGAAGATCTCGCTGACGGACTTGTCCTCGAACACGGCGTCGATCGTCTCGGCCAGCACCTTGGCGATCGACAGGACCTCGATCTTGTCGATCTGCTTCGAAGCGGGGAGCGGCAAGGTGTTGGTGACGATGACCTTGCTGAGCACCGAGTTCTTGATCCGGTCGATGGCGGGGCCCGACAGCACGCCGTGGGTGGCCAGCGCGTAGATCTCCTTGGCGCCGTAGGCGGCGAGCTGGTCGGCACCGGCGCAGAGGGTGCCGCCCGTGTCGATCATGTCGTCGATGATCACGCAGGTGCGGCCCCTCACGTCGCCGACGATCTCCATCGCCTCGACGGTGTTCTTCACGTCCTTCACGCGGCGCTTGTGCACGATCGCGAGGTCGGCGTGGAGGATGTTCGTGTAGCGCTCGGCGACCTTCACCCGACCGGCGTCGGGCGACACGACCACGAGGTCCTCGGGCAGGTGCTCCTTGATGTAGTCGACCAGCACCGGCATGGCGGTGAGGTGGTCGACAGGACCGTCGAAGAAGCCCTGGATCTGACCGGAGTGCAGGTCGACAGACATGAGCCGGTTGGCGCCCGCAGCCGCGAACATGTTGGCGACCAGCTTCGCGGTGATCGGCTCGCGGCCCTCGGCCTTGCGGTCCTGGCGGGCGTAGCCGTAGTTCGGGATGACGGCGGTGATCCGCTTGGCCGAGGCGCGGCGGGCCGCGTCGATCATGATCAGCTGCTCCATGATCACGTCGTTCACGGAGAGCTCGTCGGTGGCACCGTGGGTCTGGATGATGAAGACGTCGGCACCGCGGACGTTCTCGCCGAGCTTCGAGTGGATCTCGCCGTTGGCGAACTCGACCAGGTTCGGATGCCCCAGCTCGACGCCGAGGAACTCGGCGATCTCGGCGGCGAGCGGTAGGTTCGACCGCCCCGCCAGCAGCTTCAGCCTCTTCTTGGTGACGAGCTCCATTGATGCCTCAGTGCAGGGTGGCGGGCGAGGCAGCCGCGCTCTCAGTCGTCGAGACCGCTGGCCGCGCCTGCAGTGTAGAACGGCCCGGTGCGGGTTCCCGAAGTGACCTGCGAGCCCGGCTCGAGCGCCGCGTAGGGCCCTACCACGCAGTCGGCACCGATCTCGCTCAGGTGGGCGACGGTGTGCTCGAGCGTGGTGCGCTCCCCCACCGTGCAGTCGACCAGCCGGCAGCCCGGACCGATCTCGACCCCCTCGCCGATGGTGGTGCGGCCCTGCAGGATGGTGCCCGGGAAGAGGGTGACGTCGGCGGCCAGCGTGACGGTGGTGTCGACGTATGTGGTGTCAGGGTCGACCATCGTGACGCCGCGAGCCAGCCAGTCGCGGTTGGTGCGGGCCCGCAGCCGGGCCTCGGCCGCGGCGAGCTGGGCCCTGTCGTTGACCCCCGCCGTCTCGCTCGGGTCGTCGGCCACGACCGTCACCACCTTGTGGCCCGCTTCGGCCAGCACCTCGACCACATCGGTGAGGTAGAGCTCGCCCTGGGCGTTGTCAGGCTGCACCTTGCGCAGCGCCGGCGCCAGGAGGCTGCGGCGGAAGCAGAAGATGCCGGTGTTGATCTCGTCGATCTCGAGCTCGTCAGGGGCCGCGTCGGCCTGCTCGACGATGCGGGCGACTCGGTCGTCCTTGCCCACCCGCACGATCCGGCCGTAGCCGGTCGGGTCGTCGAGGATCGCCGTGAGGATCGTGCACGCGGCGCCGCTGCTGCGGTGGGCCTCGACCAGGCCGGCGATGGTCTCGCGGCGCAGCAGCGGCGTGTCGCCGAGGAGCACCAGCACGTCGTGGTCCTCGGTGTCGAGGTCGTCGTCGGGGAGGCCGGTGAGGCCGACCGCCACCGCGTCGCCGGTGCCGCGCTGGATGCGCTGCTCCACGAACTCGAGCTGCAGGCCCGCGCCGTCCTCCGTGAGCTTCTTGGTGACGCGCTCGGCGTGGTGGCCGACGACGACCACGGCCCGGTCGACCTGGTCGCGGGGCAGCGCGTCGAGCACGTAGAGGACCATGGCCCGGCCGCACAGCAGGTGCAGGGGCTTGGGCCGGGTGGAGCGCATGCGGCTGCCCTCCCCGGCGGCGAGCACGACAGCGGAGAGGCGTTGCTCGGTCATGGCGTTAGGTCTACCCCCGAGAGCGCCCGCACCGACGCGCGCTCCGCGGGTCAGGGATCCGCGAGCGCCTCTGCGTCGACGTCGCCGTCGACGACCTCGACGTAGAAGCGTCCGTCCACGCCGTCGGCCGGCATCGTCTCGATGTCGACGACCGAGCCGTCGGAGAGCTCGACGTGGACCTCCTCGGTGGAGGTTCCCAGGGCCAGCCCGAACACCACGGTGCTCTCCCCGAAGCTCGCGTCCTGCGGGGTGGCGTCGCAGCTGCCGGTGAGCTGCTCGTCGTCGGCGAAGAGGAAGGCGCAGCTGTCGCCCTCGACGTCGCGCACGGCCTCGACGCGCCACGCCACGCCGTCGAGGTCGCCCTCGTCGAGGACGGCCCTGATCTCGTCGGGACCGTCGTCGGAGTCGCCGCCGAGGGCCTTGCCCGCGAGCAGGCCGAGGACCAGCACGATCGGCAGCGCGATGACAGCCCACAGGCACCCGGATCCCGACTTGGCCGGGCGGGGCGTGGGTGACGGCGGCGAAGCGGGATCGACCATGGGCTCGGGGGGGAGGGCTCGAACCTCCAACAGCCGGCTCCAAAGGCCGGTGTTCTACCAGTTGAACTACCCCCGATCGGGGCTGCCGTCACGATAGGCGGCGAGCCCGACGCCGGGAATGCGCCAGGGCTCCTGCGGTCAGGAGCGGCGGAGCACGGCGCTGAGCCGCAGGCGCCCACCGGTGCGCACGATCGCCCGCCGGTAGACGAGGGCGCCGAGCCGCCCGACCGCGACGACCGCCACGACGGACAGGACCAGCGACGCGGCGATCTCGACTGGAGTGGCCGCGCCGATCGCTATGCGCGATGGCATCACGAGCGGGGACGTGAACGGGAGCACGGCGAGGACGCCGCCGAGCGGCGAGTCGGACGCGCTCTGGCCCACCAGGTAGGCGCCGATCAGCAGCACGCTGAGCGGCGTGACCGCGGAGCCGGCCTCCTCCTGGCGCTCCACCAGTGCGCCGAGCGCACCTGCCGCGACGAGGTAGGTGGCGAGGCCGAGCACGAACCAGGCCGCGCCGCCGGCGAGCGCTCCCCCGAGCCCGTCGGGCAGGTCGCCGCCGCTGAGCAGCTTGACGAGCACCGGCACGATCGCGGCGGCGAGGGTCAAGATCCCCACGATGCTCACGCCGAGCACCTTGCCGAACAGCAGCGCGCCAGGGCGCACGATGGCGAGGAGGACCTCGCTGATCCGGTTCGACTTCTCGATCGCCGTGCCGTTGGCGACCTGGATCATCAGCATGAACAGCAGGAGGTAGAGGGCGATGGCGGTGATGGCGGCGGCCCCGCGGCGGTCGTCGCGGCCGGCATCGACCTCGTCCACCCTCGGCGAGGGCGTGGCCAGGACGTCGGCCGCCTGCTCGGGGCTCAGGCCGGCATCGCCCAGACGGGCGGTGAGCGCCTCGGCCTGGAGGGTCTGCTGGAGGATCGCCACGAGGCGGTCGTGCTCTCCGGAGCGGACGATGATCACCGGTGGCTCACCGGCCAGTGCGGCCGCGTCGATGTCGTCGTCCTCCACGGCCCGCTCGGCCGCGGCGCGGTCGGGTAGCTCGTTCGCATCGATCTCGACGTCGACCACCTCGGCGACGTCCTGCAAGGTTCCGGTGAGGGTGGGGCTGGGTTCGACGAGGCCGACGTCGTAGGTGGTCGGGCCGTCGTCGCCCAGCACCTCGGGCAGCACCATCCCGGCGGTGGAGCCGAGCAGCACGATGCCCGCGACGATCCAGAAGGCCTTGCCCCGGAAGGCCTCGCGCAGCTCGCGGCCGGCGACAAGCCACATGCCCTGGAGACCGCTCATCGGGACCGCCCTCCCACGAGGCGTCGCAGCAGCGGCACCTTGCCGCCATCCTCCAGCGCAGCCGCGCCGTCCGGGTCGCTCGACTCGGCCTCCGCAGTCGACTCACCGGCCGCCTGCAGGAAGAGCTCCGAGAGGCTGGGGGCCTCGACCCCGAAGTCGTGCACTCCGCTCGGCACCTGGGCACGGATCGCGTCGAGCACGGCGCCAGGGTCGGCGCCGGGGCTCAGCGCGAGGCGGGTGCCGGACGCATCGGTGGAGGTGATGGTGGCCGCGGCCTGGTCGATCCACGAGGGGTCGACGGCGACATCGACCCGCAGGACCCGGTCGGGGCTGGCCGCCTTGAGTGACCGCAGGTCGCCCTCCAGCACCACCCTGCCGTGGTTGATGAGGGTGATCGACTCGCAGAGGTCTTCGACGAGATCGAGCTGGTGGCTCGAGAACAGCAGGTTCCGCCCGGCGTGGACGTGCTCGAGGATCACGTTGGAGAGGAAGTCGACCGCAACGGGGTCGAGCCCGGCGAAGGGCTCATCGAGCACGAGCAGGTCGGGCTCGTGCACCATCGACGCCGCCAGCTGGACCCGCTGTGCCATGCCGCCCGAGAGCTTGAGGATCTTGTCGTCCGCCCGGTCGGCCAGGCCGAGCTGCTCGAGCAGCGTGCGGGCCCGGGCCTCGCCGGTGACCTTGTCGAGGCCGTGGAGGCGGGCCAGCCACGTGAGCTGGTCGATCACCCGCATGTCCCGGTAGAGGCCGCGCTCCTGGGGCATGTAGCCCCACGACCGTCGGTCGTCGTCGGTGGCGGCCCTGCCGCGCCACTGCACCGTCCCGGCGTCGGGCTGGAGCACGCCGAAGAGCACCCGCATCAGCGTCGTCTTGCCGGCGCCGTTGGGGCCGAGGAGGCCCACCACCCGGCCGGACGGCACCTCTAGGTCGACCCCGTCGAGCACGAGCCGATCGCCGAAGCGCTGATGGATTCCCTGCGCCCGCAAGGTGTCGGTCACCGATCCAGCGTGGCACGTCACGAACCCAGCTCCACGACAGTTCCGCCCAGATCTCCGACTTGGCGCTGCACCGCACGAGCCCGGTAGCGTGGTCGGCCTCATGGGCTCTCTCATCAAGAAGCGCCGCAAGCGCATGCGCAAGAAGAAGCACAAGAAGATGCTGAAGCGAACTCGCTGGCAGCGTCGCGCCGCCGGCAAGTAGCCGGTAGCCCGCACATCTTCTGACACTTCAGGCCGACCGACCGCCCCGTGAGGGCGGTCGTCGCGCGTATCTGAGCTCGACCACCAGCTCCTGAGCTCGCCGCCGCTGAGGCGCTGCTTCCCCTGTGCGCCGGTCGACGATTTGCGAACACTGGTGTTCGTGGATAGTAGGGTGTGCCGGATGCGCACCAATCCTCCCCTCTCCGGCCGTCGCGTCCTGATCACCGGCGCGGCTCGCGGCATCGGCGCCGCCCTGGCCCAGCGGCTCCACGACGCCGGCGCCCACGTCGCCCTGGCCGGCCTCGAGACCGACCTCCTGGCCAAGGTCGCAGAGTCCTGCGGCGACGCCCCGTGGGCGCCCTGCGACGTGTCGTCTCGAAGCCAGGTCGACGACGCGGTGGGCTCGCTCGTCGAGCGCCTGGGCGGCCTCGACGTGGTCGTGGCCAACGCCGGCATCGCGGCCCAGCTCCCGATCATCGGCGGCGACCCGCGGGTGATGGAGCGCACCGTCGGCGTGAACCTGCTCGGCACCTACTACACGATGCGCGCCGCCGGCCCGCACATCAGCCACCCCGGCGGCTACGCCCTGGCCATCGCCTCGCTCGCCGCCGCGGTGAACCTGCCGATGCTCAGCGCCTACAGCGCCTCCAAGGCCGGCGTCGAAGCCCTCGGCAACACGCTGCGCTCCGAGCTGCGCAGCTCGGGGGCGAAGGTCGGCGTGGCCTACTTCTCCGAGCTCGACACCGACATGACCAGCCGCGGCTTCGGCACCGAAGCCGCCAAGAAGATCGCCTTCGCCAAGGTGCTGCGCGTCGCCCCGCTCGAGGTGGGCATCGCGTCGCTGGAGCGGGGCATCGCCCGCCGCTCGAAGCGGATCGTGGCTCCCTGGTGGGTGGCCGGCGTGCTGCCGATCCGCATGGTCGCCCAGCCGCTCATGGACCGCGTCGCCCAGCGCGGCCTCGACGATGCGCTCCGCGTCGCCCGCGAGGAGGACGCGCCCCTCACCACCCCGCAGCCCGACGAGATGACGAACGCGTGAGCGGCGCCCGGATCGCCCCCGGCAGCCGCAAGGACGTCGGGCTGGTCGGCTGGGTGATCAGCCAGGGCGCGGGGCTCGTCAACCGCACCACCGCGCCCAACCTCTTCCTGACGCTCGGGCGCCACCGCAAGCTCTTCCGGGGCTGGCTGCGCTTCGCTGGTCGCCTCATGCCGGGGGGCACGCTCCCCCGCCGCGAGACGGAGCTGGTGATCATCCGCGTCGCCAACCTGAGGTCGTGCGCCTACGAGCTCGACCACCATCTCGAGCTCGGGCGCCGCGCCGGCGTCACCCCCGACGACGTCACCCGCCTGCTGGCCGGCCCCAGCGACGAGTCGTGGTCGGGGTGGCCGCCGCGGGAGCGGGCGCTGCTCGACGCCGTCGAGGCGCTGCACCACCGCCAGGACCTGACCGACGGCGAGTGGAGCGCCCTGCGGGAGCACTACGACGAGCGGGCTGCAATCGAGGTGTGCTTCCTGGCCGGCCACTACGAGATGCTGGCCACCGTGATCGAGACGTTGCGCATCGAACCCGACCGCCCCCGCCGTGGCTGAGAGCACCACCCGCCGCCTGCCCCGGGGCCGCCACGGCCTCAGCCGCGAGCAGGTGGAGACCGACCAGCGGATCCGCATGCTGCTGGCCATGGCCGAGGCGACGGCCGACAAGGGCTTCGTGGGCACCTCCGTGGCCGACGTGCTCAAGCGGGCCGGGGTGTCTCGCGAGACCTTCTACCAGCACTTCAGCGACAAGCAGGACTGCTTCCTCGCCGCCTTCGACGCCGCCGGCGAGCTCCTTGTAGCCGGCCTGGCCCCGTCGCTCGCCGAGTCGGGATCGCCGCTCGAGCGCTTCGAGCACGCCTTCGGCGCCTACCTCGACCAGCTCTCGTCGCAGCCGGCCTTCGCCCGGATGTTCCTCGTCGAGGTCTACGCCGCCGGAGCGGAGGCGCTCGAGCGACGCCTGGCCCTGCAGCAGCGCATCGTCGCCGCCCTCGCCGACCTGCTCGAGGTCACCGACGAAGCCGACCGCTTCACCTGCGAGCTCCTCGTCGCCGGCGTCGGAGCCCTGGTCACCGGTCCCCTGGTCCGCGGCGACATGGCCGCTCTCCGGTCCCTCCGCGCCCCAGTGGCGGCGTTCGTGCGACGGTCGTTCTGATCGTCCTCGCTGGGGAGCCAAGAACGCCACCAAACCTGCGGACGACAGTCGCCGAAACGACGACAGAACGTCGCAAGTTCGAGACCCCCGACGAACCTGCGAACGACAGTCGGCGAAACGACGACGCAGTGACGCAGGTTCGCGAACCATGGCAAACCTGCGAGCGAAAGTCGGCAAGACGACGACGGAGAGTCGCAGGTTCGAGAACGACGTACCTGCGAACGACAGTCGCCGAAACGACGACGGAGAGTCGCAAGTTCGAGACCCCCGACGAACCTGCGAACGACAGTCGGCGAAACGACGACGGAGAGTCGCAGGTACGCGTGACGACGGAGAGTCGCAGGTACGCGTGACGACGGAGAGTCGCAGGTTCTAGAACGACGTACCTGCGAACGACAGTCGACGAAGCGACGACAGAGAGTCGCAAGTTCGAGACCCCCGGCGAACCTGCGAACGACAGTCGGCGAAACGACGACGGAGTGACGCAGGTTCGCGAGGTTCCGCGGACTGTTGGGAGGGGTCAGCGGTCGGCTGGGGGGAGGGTCTGGACCACTAGGTGGGTGGGGGCGGGGTGGTTGCCCTCTACGAACCAGGTGGAGCCGCTGCCAGCCAGGGTCGGAGTCTCTCCGGACGCGTCGCCTAGGCGGTCTCGCCACTCGGCGAGTCGGGGCTCCACGGCGAGGGCGGCCGGCTCTAGGTCGTTGCCGGAGGGGTGGCCGGTGGGGCCGCCGAGGCGGTCCCAGGCCCGGTAGACCTCGACGGTCGAGCAGTGGAGCGGCGGCGTGAGCAGCGTGTACGTGCGCGCCTCGTGCGGCAGGGGGTCGACGACGTCACCGATGCCTTGGACGCGAGCTCGGCCCCCGAGCACGCAGAACGGAACGTCGGCGCCGAGGGTCACCGCCAGCGCGAGGTCGTCACAGCCGGCCCAGCGCAGCACGGCCGCCGCGTCGGTGGAGCCGCCACCCAGGCCGGCGCCGGAGGGGATCCGCTTGTCGACCCGCACGTGAGCTCGGCGATCCACGGCGCTCAGGGCTCTGGCGACGAGGTTGCTGCCGTCGGTGGGCACGTCGGGGCCGGCGCCGTGCAGGTCCAGGCCGTCACCGTCTGAGAAGGTGAGCCGATCGCTGAGGTCGACGCTGACCATCTCCGCGTCGATCAGGTGGTAGCCGTCGGCGCGCACCCCCGTGATCCGCAGGGACACGGTGAGCTTGGCGGGAGCCATGACGACGTCGGGCACGGCGGACGAGCGTAGGCCCGTGGGCGAGCGCGGGCGGTCAGCGATCCGGCGGGCGGGCGACCGCCGCCAGGCGGATCCAGTCGGCCAGGACCAGCTCCTCGGCTCTGGCCTCCGGGCGCAGGCCGGCTCGTACGAACGCCTCGGCATCCACGTGGTCGGCCAGGGAGCGGCGGAGCATCTTGCGGCGCTGGTTGAACCCGGCCTCGACCAGCGCGAACACGGCTTGTCGCTCGTCGACATCGCCGGCCGGCGGGCGACGGACGATCTCGACCAGCCCCGAGTCGACCCGCGGCGGGGGGATGAAGACGGTGGGCGGGACCTTGCCGACCACGTGGGCATCGGCCCACCAGGCGACCTTTACCGAGGGGATGCCGTAGGCCCGGCTGCCGGGTGTGCCGGCGAGCCGCTCGGCCACCTCGAGCTGCACCATAACGAACATCCGCTCGATCTGCGGGACGTCACGCAGGAGGTCGAGGAGCAGCGGGGTGGCGATGTTGTAGGGCAGGTTCGCCACCAGCGACCAGGGGCGGTCCGGATCGAATCCGAGGAGGGCGTCCCAGTCGAGGTCCATGGCGTCGCCGTGCACGACGGTGACCCCGACGGGTTCGGCGACCGATCGCAGGATGGGCACGAGGTGCCGGTCGAGCTCGACCGCTGTGACCTCGGCGCCGGCGTCGACCAGCGCGAGGGTGAGAGAACCGAGGCCGGCGCCGATCTCCACGACCCGGTCACCGGGCTCCACCCCGGCCAGCCGCACGATGCGGCGCACGGTGTTCGGATCGGCCACGAAGTTCTGCCCGAGCGCCCGGCTCGGCGCCAGACCGTGCTCCGCCAGCAGCTCCCGGATCCGAGTAGGCGTGTGCGTCACCGCCCCAGCCTCCCAGACCCCCAACAGTTACACCCCACCGCAACAAAACCGACACAACCCACCCCAACCCCCCATTCCGCCGAGCACAGCAATCCCAGCCAACGACGCAACGACGCAACGACGCAACGACGCAACGACGCAACGACGCAACGAGAGCGTCAGCCCGAAGCGCTACAGAGCGCGGCGGGTGGGTTCAGCAGCGGAAGCACGCCCGGCGCAGCCGCTGGGGGTCTGGGGGTCTCCCCCAGATACGAGCCGGAGGGCGGCTCCGCCGCCCCGGAGGCTCACAGCAGCGCGAGCCGAAGGCGAGCACCAATCAAATCTCGAGCGAGGCGGCCGCAGGCCGCCGAGCTCGAAACTAGTAGCCGAGCTTGCGGGCGCAGCTGGGCCACTGGCCCCAGCCGTAGCGGGACTGGAGGATGCGTCCA
>DATCYI010000030.1:0-11808 GCA_036570385.1 Acidimicrobiales bacterium
ACGGCGCTGCCCCTAGGCGTCCACGCGGAGCTCGATGCGGGCGCAGGCACCCTGACCCTCGAGCCTCTCTGCCACCGTTGAGCGACACGTCCCGGCAGAGCCGCCAGGTTCGGGGCACCTATGCCCACACCACGTGCACCCGTGCCCCCAACCTCCGACACCAGCCAGGTTCGGGGCACCAATGGCCACCACCCGTGCACCCGTGCCCCCAACCTCCGACACCAGGCAGGTTGGGGGCACCAATGGCCACCACCCGTGCACCCACGCCCCCAACCTCAGGGTGGCGGCCGCCCGGGAGCAGGCGTGGGGATCGAACAGGCACCCCGCCCGCCTCGCCGCCGCCCTTTGCCCGGCATCGCCGACCCGAAGCTCACCAGCTCCGCGCTGTCACGCCATCGCCGGGTACAGCGGCAGAAGCGTGACAGCGAGGTGGGTCAGACGGCTGACAGCCGGCGGACGGCGGCGGCGATGTCGTCGCGGTTGGGGAGCCAGGCTTGCTCGAGGTCGGGGGCATAGGGGGGTGGCGTGGCGGCGGCGCCCACTCGCTCGATGGGGGCGTCTAGGTCCCAGAACGCCTCCCGGGCCACCACGGCTGCTATCTCGGCGCCGATGCCGAAGGGCGTCACCGCTTCGTGGGCGACCAGGAGCCTGCCGGTCTTGGCCACCGACTCGAGGATGGGAGCCGTGTCGAGCGGGGCGACGGTGCGCAGGTCGATCACCTCGACGGACGTGCCGTCGTCGGCGGCCAGCTGCTCGGCTGCGGCCAGCGCCTCGTGCACCATCCGCGACACCGACACGACGGTGACGTCGCTGCCCTCGCGCACGACCCGGGAGCGGCCGAGCGGCACTAGGTGATCGGCCGGCGGCTGCGGGCCCTTCATGCCGTAGAGCAGCCGGTTCTCGATGAACACGACCGGGTTCGGGTCCTGGATGGCGGAGCGCAGCAGGCCGTAGGCGTCGGCCGGGGTGGACGGCATCACGACGGTGAGGCCCGGGATGTGCGCGAGCAGCGCCTCGAGGCTCTGCGAGTGCTGGCTGCCCGACGACCGGCCGGCGCCGAACTGGGTGCGCACGGTGAGGCCCATCTGCGCGGCGCCGCCGGTCATGAACGGGAGCTTGGCGGCCTGGTTCAGCAGCTGGTCGAGGCACACGCCGACGAAGTCGAGGTACATCAGCTCCACGACCGGCCGCATCCCGGCCATGGCCGCGCCGACGCCGAGGCCCATCACCGCGGTCTCCGAGATCGGCGTGTCCCGCACCCGCTCGCCGAAGCGCTCGCGCAGGCCGCGGGTGAGGCCGAACACGTTGCCGCCCTCCCCCACGTCGATGCCGGCCACCATCACCCGGTCGTCGGCGGCGAGCTCGGTCTCCAGCGCCTCGTGGATGGCGTCCATCATCCGGAAGACCGGCGCGTCGGCCGCGGGTACCGGCGGCTCGGGCCGCTCGGGGCGGGGACGGACCACGAAGTCGAACAAGGCCGACACGCTCGGCGCGGGCAGGGCCCGGGCCGCCTCGACCGCCGCGTCGAGCTCGCTCGCCACGGTGGCCTCGAGCGAGGCGATCGCGTCGTCGCCGACTCCGGCGTCTCGCAGTCGGGCCACGTGGGCCACGAGCGGGTCGCGGGCCTTCCACTCCTCCAGCTCCTCGGGCGCGCGGTAGCGCTGCGGGTCGCCCTCGTAGTGGCCGTGCCAGCGATAGGTGGCGGCCTCGACGACGACCGGACCACCACCGCCGCGGATCCCCTCGACCACCTCGCCCATCGCGGCGGCGGTGGCGACCACGTCGTTGCCGTCGACGGCGACGTAGCCGACGCCGTACCCGCCGGCACGCTGCTCCAACGATGCGGCGTGCTGGGACGACTCGTGGGAGAACTCGGCGTAGCCGTTGTTCTCGCAGAAGAACACGATCGGCAGCTGCCACACGGCGGCGAGGTTCACCGCCTCGTGGAACGCTCCCTGGGCCACCGCGCCGTCGCCGAAGAACGCGACCGCCGCCGACCCATCAGCCCGCAGCTGCGCGGCGGTGGCCGCGCCCGCCGCGATGGGCAGACCGGCGGCGACGATCCCGTTGGCGCCGAGGATCCCGATGTTCGGATCGGCGATGTGCATCGACCCGCCGCGGCCGCGGTTCGAGCCGCCGTCCTTGGCCATCAGCTCGGCGAACATGCCGAGCGGCTCCATGCCCTTGGCCAGGCAGTGGCCGTGGCCGCGGTGGGTCGAGGTGATCACGTCGGCCGCGCCGAGCGGCCAGCAGGCCCCGACCGCTGCCGCCTCCTGTCCCACCGACAGGTGGACGAAGCCAGGCACCTCGCCGTCGCGGTAGAGCGCGGCGACCCGCTGCTCGAAGCCCCGGATCACGAGCATTCGGCGATGCATCTCGAGCAGGTCGGCGTCGGCAGGCACGAGCAGGTATTGTACTGGTCGGTACAAACGGAAGGCGCGATGAGCACGACCAGCAGGGAAGAGATCCCGATCCCGAGCACCTTTCCCCAGGGGGGCGACGTCGACGGCAAGCGCGTGGTGATCACCGGCGCCGGCCGTGGTCTCGGTCGCCTCCTCGCCCACGCCTTCTCGCAGGGCGGAGCGCGCGTCACCCTCGTCGCCCGCACCGAGGCCGACCTCAAGGAGGTGGCTCGCGAGCTGCCGGGCGCTTCGCTGTGCTGCAGCGGCGACGTCACCGTCGAGGGCTTCAACGAGTCGGTGGCCGACGCGACCGTGGCCGAGTGGGGTGGCGTCGACGTGTGGATCAGCAACGCCGGCATCTCGCCGATCGTCGCCGGACCGCTCGAGACCGACCCGGGCGTGTGGCGCGAGGTGCTCGACGTGAACCTCACCGCCGCGTTCCTGAGCGGGCGCGCCGCGGCGCGGGTGATGGGCGACGGCGGGCGCCTGATCTTCACCGGCTCGGTGCTCGGCGAGCGGCCGGGGCGCGGCTTGGCGGCCTACAGCGCGTCGAAGGCGGGGCTGGTGGGCCTGGCCAAGTCGCTGGCCCTCGACCTGGCGCCCGCGGGCATCACGGTCAACGTGGTCGCGCCCGGCTGGTTCGACTCGCCGATGGCCGAGGGCTGGAAGAGCAACCCGAAGCGCTCCGCCGCGGTGCTCGGCCACACCGCCCAGGAGCGCTGGGGCGACGCCACCGATCTCGCCGGGGCGTACCAGTTCCTCGCCTCCGATGCGGCAGCGTTCGTCACCGGAGCGGTTCTGAACGTCGACGGGGGGTACCTGCTCGCATGACTCGACGAGTCGTCGTCATCAACGGGGCCGGCGGGGCTCTGGGCTCCGCCCTGTCTGCCCACTTCGCCGCCGAGCCCGGCACCGACCTCGTGCTGAGCGACATCAGCGAGGCGTCGCTCCAGGCCACCGTCGACGCCCTGCCCGATGCCGACGGCGCGGTCGAGACGGTGCTGGCCGACGTCAGCGACTTCGACGAGGTCGAAGCCGTCGTGGGCCGGGCGATGGAGCGCTTCGGACGGGTCGACGCGCTCATCAGCAACGCCGGCGTGCTGTCGCCGAACGGTCGGATCCACAACCTGAGCACCGACGACTGGCGGCGGGCGTTCGACGTGAACGTGCTCGGCGCGGTCAACGGCATCCGAGCCGCGGTGGGGGTCATGCGGCCGCAGGGGTCGGGCTCGATAGTGCTCACCGCGTCCGTGTCCGGGCTCACCGCGTGGTCGCACGCCGCGCCCTACTGCGCCACCAAGGCCGCGGTGATCCAGCTCGCGAAGGTCGCCGCGGTGGAGTACGCCCGCGACGGGATCCGCGTGAACTGCGTCTGCCCCGGCACCTTCCTCTCGGCCATCCACGCCGACCTGCCCCAGGAGGCGATCGACCCGATCGCGGCGCGGCACCCGCTAGGGCTGGGCGCAGCTGACGACCTCGTCGGCGCCTACGCCTACCTGGCCAGCGACGCCGCCCGCTGGACCACCGGTGCGGCGATGGTCGTCGACGGCGGCTACTCCGCCCCCTGACCTACCTACGGCCCGCGTCGAATGGTGTCTGACACCATTCGACGCGTGGTGGTGGCGGGTCAGGCGAGGAGGTCGGGCATGACGTCGCGGGCGAAGGCCTCGACCTGGGAGCGGCCGGCCTCGGGCCAGCTGCACACGAGGTAGCCGCAGCCCGCGTCGCGCCACTTCTCGGCGTGCTTGCGCGCCGTGTCGAGGTCGTCGAGGGAGAGCGAGCTGGCCCGCATGATCGACGCCGGGTCGCGGCCCGCCCCGGTGGCGAGCTCGTCGACGCGGGCGTTGGCCTCCTGCAGCGACGACGGCGAGCCCCAGGCGTGCCACACGTCGGCGTAGCGGGCGACGAGTGGCAGCGTGCGGCGGGGCCCGGTGCCGCCGATCCAGATCGGCGGGCGGGGCTCCTGCACGGGGAGGGGGCGCATCTGCGCTTCGCTGAGCGACACGACGCGGCCCTCGTAGGACACGACCTCGCCGGTGAAGAGCCGGTTCACGATCTCCAAGGCGTCCTCGAGCAGGTCGAAGCGCTCCGACGTGGACGGGAACGGGATCCCGAGCTCGTTGTGCTCCTTGTCGTACCAAGCCGCGCCGAGGGAGAGCTCCAGCCGACCGTGCGACGCATGGTCGATCGTGAGGGCCTGCGCAGCCAGCACGGAGGGGTGCCGGTAGGTGACGCCGGTGACGAGGAGGCCGAGACGGATCCGCGAGGTCACCCCCGCGAGCGCCGCGAGCGTGGTGATCCCCTCGAAGGTCTCGCCCGGGCCGTCGCCGTACATCGGCTGGAAGTGGTCGAAGCCCCAGGCCCCGTCGAAGCCGAGCTCCTCCGCGAGCTGGACGCGGCTGACCACCTCGTCCCAGGGCATCCGTTGCTGAGCGATGTCGAGTCCGAAGCGCACGGCTCGCACCCTACGCGAGCCCCCGGATCGAGTCGTAGGATCGATCCATGGCGTCGGATCGGATCCCTCACAAGTTCCCGCAGTTCACCAGCGCTGACGAGGAGCGTCGCCACCGCAAGCAGCGCCTCGCCGCGGGCTTCCGCCTGTTCGGCCTGTTCGGCTTCGACGAGGGCGTGGCGGGACACATCACCGCGCGCGACCCGGAGCGCCCTGACCACTTCTGGGTGAACCCGTTGGGGATGGGCTTCAAGCAGATCCGCGTGAAGGACCTCATCCTCGTGAACCACCAGGGCGAGGTGGTCGAGGGAACGTGGCCGGTCAACCGGGCCGCGTTCGTCATCCACTCGCAGATCCACGCCGCCCGTCCCGACGCGGTGGCCGCCGCCCACTCCCACTCCATCTACGGCAAGGCCTGGTCGACGCTGCGACGCCCGCTCGACCCGCTCACCCAGGACGCCTGCGCCTTCTACGGCGACCAGGCGCTGTTCGACGACTACACCGGCGCTGTGTTCGAGATTGAGGAGGGCAAGCGCCTCGCCGCCGCCCTCGGCGAGAACAAGGCGATGATCCTCTCGAACCACGGCCTGCTCACCGTCGGCCAGTCGGTCGACGAGGCCGTGTGGTGGTTCATAACGATGGAGCGCAGCTGCCAGGCGCAGCTGCTCGCCGAGGCCGCCGGCAAGCCGGTGCTGATCGACCCCGAGCACGCGGCGACCACCGCCGAGCAGGTCGGCAACCGAGCCGCCGGCTGGCTGTCGTTCCAGCCCCTCTACGACCGCATCGTCGCCGAGCAGCCCGACCTGCTCGAGGAGTGACGGTCGACCTCGACCGGTCCCGCCCTCGCCTGCTAAGCAACTGCACAGCGCGCTGAGCAACCGCTCAGCCTGGGGACGGCCGCTGCGTGCGCCGGGTGCTGGAGGAACGCCATGACCGACTGGCAGGACATCGACTACTTCTTCGACGAGTCCCTGGTGGAGGACCCGTACCCGTACTACGAGCAGCTGCGCGCCCAGTGCCCGGTGCTCGAGCTCCCGCACCTGGGCGTCGTGGCGGTGACCGGCTACGACGAGGCCAACGAGGTCTACCGCAACACCGACTCGTTCTCGTCGGTGAACTCGGTGGTGGGCCCCTTCGCCCCGTTCCCGGTACCGCTCGAGGGTGACGACATCCGCCACATCGTCGCCGAGCACCGCGACCAGATGCCCATGCACGAGCACATGGTCACCATGGACCCGCCTGAGCACACCCGTGAGCGAGGGCTGCTGATGCGCCTCATCACGCCGAAGCGCCTCAAGGCCAACGAGGACTTCATGTGGGGACTCGCCGACAGGCAGCTCGACCAGTTCCTGCCCGACGGACGCTGCGAGTTCATCGGCGCCTACACGCAGCCCTTCGCGATGCTCGCCGTCGCCGACCTGCTCGGCGTGCCCGAGGAGGACCACCAGCGCTTCATCGACGGCTTCGGGCTGTCGAAGAGCCCTGGCGCGGTCGGCGAGGGCGAGGAGGGCAGCGTCGAGGGCAACCCGCTGGCCTGGCTCGACGAGTGGTTCGCCTCCTACATCGAGGACCGGCGCCGCGAGCCCCGCAAGGACGTGCTCACCGACCTGGCCCTGGCCACCTACCCCGACGGCAGCACGCCCGACGTCACCCACGTCGTGCGCACGGCCACGTTCCTCTTCGCCGCCGGCCAGGAGACCACCGCCCGGCTCCTCGCGGCGGCGCTCAAGCACCTGGCCGAGCACCCGGAGATGCAGGACCAGCTGCGCGACGACCGCAGCAAGATCCCCGACTTCCTCGAGGAGGTGCTGCGGGTGGAGAGCCCAGTGAAGACCGACTTCCGGCTGACCACGCAGACCACCACGGTGGGCGGCGTCCGCGTCGCCGCCGGCACCCCCCTGATGATGCTCAACGGTGCCGCCAACCGCGACCCTCGCCGGTTCGAGTGCCCCGAGGAGCTTCGCCTCGATCGCGCCAACGCGCAGTCGCACATCGCCTTCGGGCGCGGCGCCCACGCCTGCCCGGGCGGTCCGCTGGCCCGCGCCGAGGGGCGCATCAGCCTCGAGCGCATCCTGGAGCGGACGCGCAACATCCACCTGTCAGAGGAGCACCACGGCCCGAGCGGCGCCCGGCGCTTCAGCTACGAGCCGACGTGGATCCTGCGCGGCCTCACCGAGCTGCACCTCGAGTTCGACGCGGTCTGAGAGCCCGCTGCCGTCAGCGAACGGAGAGCACCACCCGGCCGCGCACCTTGCCGTCGAGGATCTCCGCGCCGAGCCGGGGGGCGTCGGCCAGCGGGTGCACCTCGACCAGTGCGTCGAGGAGGTCGAGCGGCAGGTCGGTGGCGAGGCGGTTCCAGGCTTCGATGCGAAGGGGCAGTGGGGCCATGACGCTGTCGACGCCGGCCAGTGTCACGCCACGCAGGATGAAGGGGGCCACGGAGCCGGGCAGGTCCATGCCCTGAGCGAGCCCGCACGCGGCGACGGTGCCGCCGTAGCGGGTCTGGGCCAGCACGTTGGCGAGCGTGTGGCTGCCGACGCTGTCGACCGCGGCCGCCCAGCGCTCCTTGCCCATCGGCCGGCCCGGCTCGGACAGCTCGGCGCGGTCGATGAGCTCCTTGGCACCGAGCGAGCGCAGGTAGTCGCCCTCGCTGTCGACCCGCCCGCTCGAGGCCACCACCTCGTAACCGAGCTTGCCCAGCACCGCGATGGCGACGCTGCCCACGCCGCCGGCGGCACCGGTGACCAGCACGGGGCCCGAGTCGGGCGTGATGCCGTGGCGCTCGAGCGCCATCACGCAGAGCATGGCGGTGTAGCCCGCGGTGCCGATGCCCATGGCCTGCACCTCCGAGATGGCGTCGGGCAGCGGCACGAGCCAGTCGCCGGGCACCCTCGCCACCTCGGCGTAGCCGCCCAGGTGCGTCTCACCGACCCCCCAGCCGTTGAGGACGACGAGGTCTCCCACCGAGTGGGAGGCGTGCGACGAGTCGCGGACCCGACCCACGAAGTCGATGCCGGGGATCATCGGCCAGCGGCGCACGACGGGCGACGAGCCGGTGATGGCCAGGCCGTCCTTGTAGTTGAGCGAGGAGTGCGTCACCTCGATGGTGACGTCACCCTTCATCAGCTCGGTCTCGTCGATCTCGGTCCAGTCGAGGGACTGCCCGTCGTCGTTCTTGGTGAGGAGGAAGGCGTTGAAGGTCGGCACACTGCGAACATAGTGGACCGAGCGGTACACGAATCGCGGGACGCAGTTAGGGTCGTGCTGTGGCAGACGAGAAGCGGGTAGCGATCATCACCGGGGGCAGCAGCGGCATCGGTCTGGCCACGGGGGCGGAGCTCGTGAGCCGCGGCTACGACGTGGTGCTGACCGCGCGCACCACCGACAAGCTGCGCGCCGCCGCCGAGCAGACCGGGGCGCGCTGGCTGGCCGCCGACAGCGCCGATCCCGCCGCGTTCGCGGCGGTCGTCGCCGAGGCCGGGCGGGTCGACCTGCTGGTGCACGCCGCCGGGGTCATGGACGGCACCTTCGTGCGCAAGGAGTCGTTGGAGACCTTCGAGTCCGTGCTGCGCACCAACCTCACATCGGCGTTCGTGGTGGCCAGCGCGTGCCTCCCGGCCATGGCTCCGGGCGGGCGCATGGTCTTCCTGTCGTCCAGCTCAGCTCACGCGCCCCAGCCGGGACGGTCTGCCTACTCGGCGTCGAAGGCGGGGCTCAACGCCTTCGCCGGAGCGCTGGCCAAGGAGGTGGAGCGCGATGGCGTCGCCGTGCACGTCGTCACCACCGGCCCGGTGGCCACCCCGATGCTCGACGACGTCAGGTTCCCGATGCAGACGCTCGCCACCTCCGACGTCGTCGAGGTGATCGCCTGGCTCGACACGCTGCCCGGCAACGTCGTGCTCCCCGAGGTCGACGTCTCGTCGGTCGGCTCGGGCCCCTTCGCGCCAGAGACCTTCGTGCCCGAGGCTGCCCGCCGCCTCGGCCGCACCGAGCTCCCGACCTGACCAAAACGCGCCAACAGCACCGAACTGGGGATGGTTAGCGGCCAAATAGGCCGATAACCAACGCCAGTTCCGACGGGGGTCAGCCGGCGCCGGTGAGGTAGGCGGCTTCGACCTTGTCGAGCTGGCCGGCGACCTCGTCGGCGGTGCCGCTGATCACGACCTTGCCGTGCTCCAGCACGTAGACGCGGTCCGCGATCTGGAGGGCCTGGCGCACGTGCTGCTCGACCAGGACCACACCGACGCCGCGCTCGTCGGCCGCGGCCCGCACCACCTTCAGCAGGTGCTCGACGATCAGCGGGGCGAGCCCGAGCGAGAGCTCGTCGGCCAGCAGGAGCTTCGGCTCGCGACCCAGCGCCCTTGCCAGGGAGAGCATCTGCTGCTCGCCGCCGGAGCACAGCCCGGCCTTGCGCTTGAGGATGCGCTGCAGAGCGGGGAAGTGCTCGCACGCCACCTCGGGTGACACCCGGGCCAGCTTCAGGTTCTCGAGGATGGTCATGCCCATGATGACCGAGCGCTCCTCGCTCACGTACCCGAGGCCGCGGCGGCAGCGGTCGTGCATGGGCGAGCTGGTGGCGCTGCCGAGGAAGCGCACCTCGCCGGCGATGGGGCTGAGCTCGCCGGCCAGGGTGAGCAGCGTCGTGGTCTTGCCCGCGCCGTTCGGCCCGATCAGCGCCACCACCTCACCGGCGTCGACGCGCAGGTCGAGGTCGCGCACCACCGCCATCTTCCCGTAGCCCGCTGAGAGGCCGACCGCCTCGATGAGGGTCTCGGTCACTGGACCACCTCCTCGGTCTCGGCCTCGGTCTCGGTCGCTCCGGTGGGTGCGGCCTGGCCGAGGTACGCCTCGCGCACCGCGGGGTTGCCGCGGATCTCGTCGGGGGTGCCGCTGGCGATCACCCGACCGAAGTCGATGACGACTATGCGGTCGCACGTCGACATCACGAGCCCCATGTCGTGCTCGACCAGCAGCACGCCCATGTTCCGCTCGTCGGCCAGGCGCCGGATCAGACGGGCGAGCTCAGCGCTCTCGTTCTCGTCGAGGCCGGCGGCGGGCTCGTCGAGCATCACGACCGACGGGCCGGATGCCACTGTGCGGGCGATGCCGACCAGACGCCGGCGGCCGTAGGGCAGCTCCTCGGGCGTCTGGTCGAGGCACTCCTCGAGCGAGAACTCGCGCACCGCTGCGACGGCAGTCGAGGTCAGGTCGTGGTGTCCGGGCCAGAAGAGGTCGGTGACCCACGAGCGCCGTGAGGCGCGCAGGTCGCTGCCGGCGCGGATGTTCTCCTCCACGCTGATGTCGTCGAACAGCTCGAGCGACTGGAACGAGCGCCGCAGCCCGAGGCGGGCCCGCTGCGTCGCGTTGAGCGACTCGAGGGAGCTGTCGCCGAGGGAGATCGATCCTCGGGCGGCCGAAACGAAGCCGGTCACCGCGTCGATGAACGTGGTCTTGCCGGCGCCGTTCGGACCGATGAGCCCCACCACCTCGCCGGGGTGGACCTCGAGCGACACGTCCTGCACGGCGATGACGGAGCCGAAGCGGACGCTCAGCTCCTTCACCGACAGCGACGCCGGCTCGACCGGCTCGACCTCGGCGTCCGGGAGCTCCACCCGCTCCGCTGGGCGGCGCACGAGGCGCAGCTTCTCCCAGAGCCGGCGGTCGTGGGTAGCGACGTCGGCGATGCCGTTCTGGTGGAGGATCAGGATCAGGAAGACGATCAGCGAGCCGATCACGAGGTCCCACCGGTCCTGGAGGTTGATCCAGTCCTCGATCACCCGGGTGCCGAGGCCGCCGATGGCGTTGGGCGCGGCGAAGGCAGCGCCGAGCACGTAGCCGAGGCCGCCGATCACGGCGTGGCCGAGGCTGTTGATCGACGAGAAGACGTTGAACTCGCCGTAGGTGATCAGCTGGCCGCGGAAGCCGATGAGGATGCCGGCCACGGCGGCGAGGCCGGCGGACACGGCGAAGGCGTAGAGCTTGACGCCCATCACGGAGATGCCGAGCGACGCGGCGGCGCGCTCGTTGGTGCGCACGGCGATCAGGCGACGCCCGGTCCGCGACCGACGCAGGTTGGCCACCAGCAGCGCGAGCAGCACGAAGGCGATGAGGCTCACGAGCGCCCAGGCGTGGGGGTGGTTGAAGGCGTCGACCTCGATGCCGAAGAGCTTCACCCGCCCGATCCGCGTGCCGCCGTCGAGGGGCTCGCCCAGGTAGTTCTGGTTCGCGAACACGACCTCTGACACGAGGAAGCCGAGCCCGAGCGTGACCACCGCCAGGTTCACGCCGCGGGTGCGCAGCGCGGGCAGCGCGAAGACGAGGCCCACTGGGATGGTGAGCAGGACCGCCAGGGGGATGGCCAGCTCGATGGGCACGTCGGCTCGCACCAGCCGCCCGGCGATCAGCGCGCCGATGCCGGCGAGGGCCCACTGAGCCAGCGAGATCTGCCCGGCGTAGCCGGTGATCACAACTATCGACAGGATCATGATCGCGGTGGCCAGCGATGTGTAGGTGGCGCCCGCCCACGTCTCGTCCATCACGCCGAAGAGCACCGCGGCGACGACGGCCGACGCGAGCAGCACCGCCCGTGGGCTGATCTGACCGGTGCCGAGCCGCGGGAGGCGCTCGGCCACGTGCGATCGCAGCGGGAGCCCCCGGCCCCGCACGACCACCACCAGGAAGATCACTATGAACGCCGGCATCCGGTTGAGGCCGGTGATCTGGTCCTGGCCCAGGAGGTCGGTGATCTCATCGCTGTAGGGCGTGGCCATGGCCTCGCCCACGCCGATGATGAGCCCGCCGAGCAGCGTCAGAGGGAAGGAGTGGAACCCGCCGAGCAGGGCGGCGCCGAGGCCGGCCACGGTGACGACGATCGTGAACGTGGTGGCCGACAGGCCGGTGAGGGGCGCAGCCAGGCAGGCCGCGAAGCCGCCGAGCATGCCGCCGAGGGTCCAC
>DATCYI010000031.1:0-30466 GCA_036570385.1 Acidimicrobiales bacterium
GCAGCCGGGGCCCGCTGACGTGTCCGGTAGGCCGGTCAGCCCTCGGAGCCGGGCGCGGCGTCGAGCTCGAGGCGCAGGTGCTCGAGCCCCCGGCGGATCGCGGCCCGAGCGGTGCTGGCGATCCCGGTTGCCTGGGCGGCCGGGCCGAGCTCGACGTGCACCCACAGCTCGGTCACCTCGTGCAGGTAGTTGCCGGGTTCGGGTCGGATCGAGGGGCGCACCGTGAAGTAGGCATGGAACCGGACCGGACCGGCCGACCCGTCGATGGTGAGCACGCCCTCGGCTGGACGCCAGTCCTCTCGCTCCCGGTGCAGCTCGAGGTCGCCGGCCGAGGACCGGATCGTGGTCCGGTTCCCTTCACGCCGGGCGCCGAACCAGGCGGCGATGGCATCGGGGCGGTCGAGGTAAGCCGAGGCGTCCGGAGGCGAGCAGGCGAGGACGATGCTGTCGTCGATCAGGATCATCTCGTCACCGACACGCGGACCGGTCATGGTGCCGGCACCGCTAGCTCTGAGGAGCCGACCCCGTCGCCGCGACCCGGTCTCTCGGGGTCGCGGCGAGCCCTGATCATGACGGCACGGGTGGAACGACGAGCACCGGCGTGGCCGCCTGCCCGACCAGCCGGTCCGTCACCGACCCGAGGAGCAACCGGCCCAGACGCCCATGCCCGTGCTGTCCCACCACGACGCACGCGGCGTCGGACGCGGCCGCGGCCCGCAGCAGCTCGACCGACGGCGCGCCGTGTCGGACCTCGAATGACCACTGCACCGACATGTCCGCCAGCGCCAGCTCGCAGCACATGTGGCAGTGATCGGCGAGCTCCTCGGCCGAGACCGCCAGCGCGCCCGCACCAACGGGGGACGCGGCCGCGGCGGCCGGAGGGTGCACGACGTGCACCGCCACCAGGCGACACCCCAAGGTGGCGGCCAGCTCCGCGGCCACCATCAGTGCCCGTTCGCTGCCGTCCGATCCGTCGACGCCCACCACGATGGCCCCACCGGACCCCTTCGAGAACACGCTCAAGATCGCTGGCCCTCGGCGACCAGGTCGCGGGCCAAGCGGGCCAACAGGGGTGCCAGAGCGGCCAGGTCTTCTGCGGGCCACTCCGCGAGAGCGTCGGCGAACAGGCGATGACGGGCACCACGCAGCAGCTCCAACGCCGCCGCGCCATCCGGCGTCAACCCGAGGCGGGCGACACGCCCATCGCCGGGATCACCGACACGGGCGACCATCCCTCGTTCCTCCAGGGCCTTGACCTGGCGGCTCGCCGTGGACGGATCGACACCCAGCTGCCTGGCCAGGTCCGTCAACCGGACCGGGCCGAGCTCCCCCAGGCTTCCCAGCACGCCGTAAGCGGCCCGTTCGACCGCCACCCCGGCCTGCGCCACGACGCGCTCCTGCACGCTCGGCCGCGTCGCCGCCCGGACGATGGCCACCACCGACTCCTCGATCGCGCCGATCGTCACGCCAGAAGCGACTCGTCCCACGCCCCCAGACTACTTGGCTGCATCACCCAACCTTCGAACTAGCATGCTGCGAGTGCGGCATTCGCCGATCCACTTCGAGGTGGCCGAGGGCGTTGTCCTCGCCGGGGACGCGTGGGGTGAGCCCGATGCGCCGCCCGTGGTCCTCTTGACCGGTGCCGGGCAGACCCGCCACGCCTGGGGCCAGACCGGCGAGGCACTGGCCGCCGCCGGCTTCCGGGCCATCGCCGTGGACCATCGGGGCCACGGCGACAGCACCTGGCCCACCGGCGACGACGCCTATGGGATGGAGGTGTTCCTCGAGGACACCATCTGCCTGTGCGCCCAGCTCCAGCGGCCGGTGGTGATCGGGGCGTCCCTCGGCGGGATGGCCGCGCTCATCGGAATCGGCCACCGGGCCGCGATCGACGCCCGGGCCCTCGTGCTCGTCGACGTCGCTCCCCGCCTCGAGTTCGCCGGCGCCACCCGGGTTCTGGAGTTCATGTCCGCCCATCCCGACGGGTTCGCCACCCTCGACGAAGCCGCCGACTGGATCGCCTCCTACCTCCCCCACCGCGACCGCCGACCAACCACCGCCGGCCTGCAGAAGGTGCTCCGCCGACACGGCGACCGATGGCGCTGGCACTGGGACCCCCGATTCATCGAGGGATTGCGCCGGACCATCCTCACGAGCCCGGCAGGAGCCCAGGCACACATGGCGGAGATGCACGGCCGCATGTTCGCCGCCGCCTCCGCGCTGCGGATCCCGACGCTGCTCGTCCGCGGCGCGATGTCCGACGTCGTCAGCGAAGCGGGCGCCCGCGAGTTCCTCACCGCGGTACCCCACGCCACCTACCTCGACGTCACCGGCGCAGGGCACATGGTGGCCGGCGACCGCAACGACACCTTCACCGACGCCATCGTCACGTTCCTCAACGACCTACCACCCACCACCGACGCGGACGCGCCCTGACACCCCAGAGCAGGAACCGCGGGGACTCGGACGACGCGCGCTGTCCCTGATCACTCCGCTCCCAATCGGAGCGGGAGCCTCCCTGAGGGCTCGATGTTGAGCCAACTGTTCTCCCCCGCATGGGTCATCTCCCAAGCGACGAAGACCCCGAGCGGTCCCGGCTTGCGTCGCCTCAGTCCGGTGCGTCGGTTGGAGCCGTGTGAACGCCCTCGAAGAGGAAGCCGATGAGCTCGGGGTCATTGAGGATGGCCCAGTCGGGCGCCATGAGCTTGGCGTAGCGCTCGAAGTAGAGCATCTGCTTGGCGACGAGGACGAGCTCGCGGGGGAGGCGCACTTCGTAGCGGGTGCCGATGCGGACGATGTCGATGAGGACTTGGCCGTAGGAGATCTCCGACAGCGGTCGCCCGAGGATGGGCTCGACGATCTCGGCGATGTCGCGGGCGGACTGCTCGAGGTCGGCGGGACGGAGGACCGCGCCCATCTCATAGATGGCTGTGGCGACGGCTTGGAAGTCGTTGTCGATGAGCAGTGCAGGGAGGCCCGTGCGGATGATGTCGCGGGTGGCGTCGTCGAGGGCGCCGCAGATGCCGAAGTCGAGGAAGACGATGTTGCCGTCGGTGTCGAGCATGAGGTTGCCGGCGTGCACGTCACCGTGGAAGAAGCCGTGCTGGAGCGCGCCTTCCATCCAGGCGCGCACGCCCCGCTTCAGTGCGGTGCCGAGATCCCACCCGGTGGTGCCGAGGCGGGCCAGGTCGTCGATCTTGTAGCCGTGGATGCGTTCCATGGTGAGCACGCGTGGCGTGGTGAGTGGCCAGTGCACGGCCGGAACCCGGACATGGTCGTTGGTGCCGTACGCGCGCAGGTTGCTCGCGTACCGCTCCATGGAGCGGGCTTCGATGACGAAGTTGAGCTCTTGGGCGAGCGTCGTTGCGAAGTCCTCGACGACGGCGACGGGGTTGGCCATCCGTCCCTTCGATGAAGTGCGCTCGAGGAGTCGGGCGAGACGTTGGAGGATGGCGAGGTCGTCGCGAAGTCGCGGCGCAATGCCCGGTCGCTGCACCTTGACGACGACGTCGGTTCCGTCGTGCAGCTCGGCGGCGTGGACTTGCGCGATCGACGCGGAGGCGAGCGGCTTGGGCTCGAAGTGGCGGAACAGGCCGTCGGGATGGTCCCCGAGCTCGGCGGTGATGACCTCGATGACGTCCGCGGTCGGCACGGGCGGGACCTCGTCAAGGCAGGCGCGGAACTCGTCGGCGAGGACCTCGGGGAACAAGCCGGGGCTCGAGGCGATGAGCTGGGCCAGCTTGACGTAGGTCGGTCCGAGCTCTTCGAAGGCGCGGCGAAGTTCGTTGGCGCCGGCGGCGCCGCGAGGTTCGTGTCGGGACCGTCGCGCGAAGCGGATGCCGTGGCGGGCGAGCACGGCGCCGGTACGGGTCGCTCGGCGGGCGACGGCGGAGGGGTGAGCCGGGCCCAACGCGGGCTGAAGGTGGGTGTGCGGCACGGGGTCTCCTGGCGACCAAGCCTCGACAACGATGAAACAGAATCGTATGGTTGTTTCGACATGGCGTCCAACTTGTCCTCCGAGGTGGTCGACGACGGCTCCATCCTCGAGCTCGGCATCCGCCTCACCGGTGTGCCGCCGGTCCCGGCGGTGGAGCTGGACCCGTACCTCGACGCCGCGGCGCGCTGTTTCACCCGGTTCGGCATCACCCGCACCCGGGTGCCCGATGTCGCTGCCGAGGTGGGCGTATCGCGGGTGACGGTGTACCGGCAGGTCGGCACAGTCGAGGACATGGCCCGCCTGCTGCTGGCCCGGGACATGCACCGCATCCTCACAGCGCTGCCTGCAGCGCTCGAGGGGGCGGTGGGACCCGACACGGTCGTCCGTCTGGTGGAGACGATCATCGGCCACGCCCGCGCCCATCCTGTGCTGGTCAAGGTGCTCAACGACGAGCCCCACCTGCTGGGCCCCGTCCTCGTCAGTGACCTGGGGACGGTCGCCGCCCGGGTCGCTGACGTCGTGGCCCCACTCCTCGAGGCGCTGATGGCGGCCGGTCAGCTAGCCCGGCGCGACCCACGGGTCGTGGCCGAGTGGCTGGTCCGCCAGACCGTCACGCTGATCCTGGCGCCACCCGAGGGAGACCTGCACGCCTTCCTGGCCGAGCTGCTCGTCCCCGCCCTGACCCCTACCGAGGAGCGTCGATGACCGCGACCATGCAGGCACCGGCGCGTGCGGGTGACGGTGATCGGATCGCCGCCCCGCGTCCCACCGACGCCGCCCGGCTGGCCGAGATCGTGGTGGTGCTAGCGCGCAACGGGCTGCTGACGGTGAGCCGCCGCGGCGGCGCCATCATGGTCGGGCCGCGCCGGCAGGCCCCACGAGCCGTGGCAGTGGCGTTGCGGCGCAGCTTCGCCGACCTCGGCCCGACCTATGTGAAGTTCGGGCAGCTGATCGCGTCGAGCCCGGGCCTGCTCCCGGGGTTCCTGGCGACTGAGTTCCGCCGGCTGCTCGACGCGGTGCCCCCGGAGTCGCCCGCGAAGATCCGGCGGGTGATCGAACGCGAGCTCGGCGCCAGCGTCGATGAGCTGTTCGCCACCTTCGACGACGCACCGGTTGCCGCGGCGTCGGTGGCGCAGGTCCACCGGGCGACCCTCGCCGACGGGACCGAGGTCGCCGTAAAGGTCCGGCGGCCGAACCTGCGCGGCCGCATCGAACAGGACCTGCGCCTGCTGCGTGTGCTGGCCAGCGTGCTTGCCCGGGCCGGCGCGTTGGGGGAGACGCTCAACCCGACGGCGATCGTCGACGACCTGGCCGACACGATCCGCGCCGAGCTGGACTTCCGGCGCGAGGCGGCGGCGATGACTGAGTTCGCGGACAACCTCGCCTGCCACGCCACCAACCAGCGGTGCGTCGTGCCCCGACCGATCGAGGGGATGGTCGCCGAGCGGGTCCTGGTGATGACCTACGTCGACGGGACGCCGGTCGATGACGGCACGACGCTGCGTGCCGCCGGCCACGACCTCGAGGACCTCGTGCGCAGCGGCGTGCGGGCGTGGCTGGGCGGCGCGCTGGAGCACGGCCTGTTCCACGGCGACGTGCATGCCGGCAACCTGTTCGTCACGCCCGCCGGCGAGATCGCGTTCCTCGACTTCGGGATCATGGGCCGTCTGGACGACCGCACCCGGCTGGTGCTGCGCCGAGCTCTCCCTGCGCTGCTCGTCGACGGCGACTTCGCCACGGTGGTGCGGGCCGTGTTCGACCTCGGCGCCGCCACCGAACCGGTCGACCTCGCACAGGCGACCGCCGATGTCCGCGACCTGCTCGAGCCGATCGCGACGAAGCCGCTGGCCGAGATCAGCTACGGCGAGCTGCTAGGCCACATCCTCAGGGTCGCCACCCGCTATCACGTCGTGCTGCCACGCGAGCTGGTGCTGGTGGTCAAGCAGCTCCTCTACTTCGAGCGCTATGCCAAGGAGCTCGCACCGAACTACCGGCTGCTCGCCGATCAGCGGATCCTCGAGCACCTCGTCGGCGCCCCCCAAGTCGTCGTCGAGCGGCCGGCGCTGCGCACGCGACCCGTCACCAGCGACCTCGACGCACCAGGGGGCGGGCTGGTCGTGGCCCGTGACGCCGAGGTGCAGTTCTCCTGGGACTACACCGGCGGGCGCGCCGAGCTGACCAAGCTGTACTCCAAGGCCAAGCGTTCGCAGTGGAACGCGACCACCGACATCGACTGGTCCATCGACGTCGACCCGCTCGACACTGGCGGGCTGGCGTCCTATCTGCCGATGATCGCCGCGGAGTCCTTTGCCCGGTTCGACGAACGCGAACAGGCCGAGGCCGGTCGGCAGTTCAACGCGTGGATCACCAGCCAGTTCCTCCACGGCGAGCAGGGCGCGCTGCTGGCCACCGCCAAGCTCGTCCAAGAGGTCCCGTGGACCGAAGCCAAGTACTACGGCGCCACCCAGGTGATCGACGAAGCACGCCACGTCGAGGCCTACGCCCGCTACCTCGACGAGAAGCTCGAACTGACCTACCCGTGCAACGACAACCTCCGCCAGCTCCTCGAGCTGGTGATCGCCGACACCCGCTGGGACGTCACCTACCTCGGCATGCAGATCATCGTCGAGGGCATCGCCCTAGCCGCGTTCGGGCTCATCCACCAGTTCTCCACCGAACCGCTCATCAAGCAGATCACCCGCTACGTCATGGCCGACGAAGCCCGCCACGTCGCCTTCGGCGCCCTGTCCCTGGCTGGCGTGTATGACGACATGACCACCGCCGAGCTGCATGAACGGGAGGACTTCGTGGTCGAGGCCGCCTGGCTGATGCGTGACCGGTTCCTGGCCACCGAGGTGTGGGAACGCCTCGGCATCCCTCTCGACGACGGGCTGCGCGACTCGGCGAACTCACCGATGCTCCAGCTGTTCCAGCGGGTGCTGTTCGCCAAGATCACCCCCAACCTCCGCAAGATCGGCCTGCTCTCACCGCGCCTCACCGACCGACTCGTCGGCATCGGCGCCATGGCCCCCGACGACCTGTGAGGAACCGCTGATGCCCGCCATCTGTGACGTCGACGCCGACAACGTCCTGCTCCGCCTGCTGCTCACCCCGGAAGGGCGAGCCGACCCCTACACCCACTACCGCCAGCTGCGCGACACCGCCCCAGTCCTTCGGAGCAGCTTCGGGCCCATCGTCCTGTCCCGCTACGACGACTGCATGACCGCGTTGCGAGACCCCCGCCTCGGCCGCGGAACGGCGCTGCGCGCCGCGGGCGGCGCACCCCTGGGCTTCGCCGGGTTCGACGTCGACCCCGAAGTGCGCAAGGCGTTCTTCGAACGGGCGGGCAACAACATGCTCTTCGCCGACCCGCCCGACCACACCCGCCTGCGCCGTCTCGTGAGCCGGGCCTTCACGCCCAAGCGGATCGAATCGCTCCGTCCCGCGGTGGAGGCGATGGTGCACCGCCACCTCGACCCCATGCTCGCCCAAGGCGAGGTCGACGTCATGGAAGTGCTCGCCTTCCCCCTGCCCGTCAATGTCATCGGCGAGCTCGTGGGCGTCCCGGCCCCCGATCGGGCCGGGTTCCAGCCCCTCATCCGCGCCGCGGTCGCCGCACTCGACCCGAGCAGCGACGGTGCCGCCATCGCCACGGCCGCCGACGCCATGGACCAGGCCCGCAGCTACTTCGCCGACCTCGTCGCCGAACGGCGACGCCGTCCCGCCGACGATCTCCTCTCCGGGCTGATTGCCAGCCGAGACGCCGGCGACGCCCTGTCGGACGATGAGGTCATCGCCACTGCCGTTCTGTTGTTCTCCGCCGGGTTCGAGACCACGACCAACCTCATCGGCAACGGGCTGCTCGCCCTGTTGCAGCACCCCGACCAGCTCGAGCGTTGGCGAGCCGACCCGACCCTGGCGCCGGCGGCGGTCGACGAGCTGCTGCGCTGGGACAGCCCCGTGCAGATGAACATGCGCACCGCCCTCGAACCCGCCGAGATCGCCGGCGAGTCGCTCGCCGCGGGCGATGTCGTGATCGTCCTGCAAGGCGGCGCCAACCGTGACCCCGCCCACTTCCCCGACGCCGACACGTTCGACGTCGGCCGGCCCGAGAACACGCCGCTCAGCTTCGGGTGGGGCATCCACCACTGCCTCGGCGCTGCCCTGGCCCGGATGGAAGGCGAAGTCGTGTTCAAGGCCCTCCTGGCTCGCTGCCGCAGCATCGAGGCGCGCTTCGACGAACCGGAGTGGCGGCCCACCCTCACGCTGCGAGGCCTCGCCACCCTGCCGGTGGAGGTCGCCGCATGAGCACCGTCACCGGGTTCGACCCGTTCGCCGCCGAGGTCATCGACGACCCGTACCCGCACTACCGACGCCTGCGCGACGAAGCCCCGGTCTGCTGGATCGAAGAGGACGACCTGTGGATGGTGACCCGCTACGACGACGTCGCCGCGGTGCTCCACGACCCCGCCACGTTCTCCTCGGCCGACGGCATGGGGGCGCTCATGTCCGGCCGCGTCGGCCGCCGTCGCATCGACGCTCGCGGCCTCTTCGGCCTCGACATGCGAGAGCTTCGGGTGCTCATCGCCACGGACCCGCCGAACCACACCCGGCTGCGCCGGCTCCTGTCCCGAGCGTTCACCCCGCGGGCCATTGCCGAGCTCGAGCCGCACCTACGCCAGGTCTGTGCGGAGCTCGTCGACGACCTCCTGACCGCCACCGCCTCCGGCACCGGCGACCTCGTCGCCCAGCTGGCGTTCCCGTTCCCAGTCATCGTCATCGCCGAGCTGCTCGGCATCCCCCCCCGAGCGGCGCGACGACTTCAAGCGATGGTCCGACGCACTCGTCGGCGCACTGTCGGGCAACTGGAACCCCGTCGAGGCCCAGCAAACGCTGGCCGAGATGTTCATGTACCTCGCCGACGTCGTGGAGCGTCGCCGCCAGGAGCCAGGTGACGACCTCATCAGCCGCCTCGTCGCAGGCGCCGACCCCGACGATCCCGACAGCCTCAGCCCCATCGAGATCACGCTGTTCGCGGTGCTGCTGCTCGTGGCCGGCAACGAGACCACCACCAACCTGCTCGGCAACGGCGCGGCAGCGTTTGCCGCCCACCCCGACCAGGCCGGCCTCCTTCGCTCCCGCCCCGATCTCCTGGGACCGGCCATCGAGGAGGTCCTCCGCTGGGACGCGCCGGTCCAGGCCTTGTTCCGATCGACCACACGACCGGTCGCCCTCGCCGGCGTCGACCTGCCTGCGGGCGCCATGGTCCTCGTGTCCTTCGCAGCCGCCAACCGGGACAGCCGCCACTTCCCCGATGCCGACCGCTTCGACATCGCCCGCCGTCCCAGCGACCACCTCGCCTTCGGGCACGGCATCCACCACTGCCTCGGCGCCTCCCTGGCCCGACTCGAAGCGCGCCTCGTCGGCGAAACCCTCGCCACCCGCGGCGTCCGCCTGCAGCCCGCACCCGGCGCCCGCCGGGTCGACAGCATGATCCTGCGCGGCTTCGCCAGCTACCCGGTCACCGCGACGGCGCGCTAGCGTTTGGACGATGAGTCCAAACACGTTGTCGACACCGATGGCGCGGCACGATCGATGAGCCCGCGCCAGGTCCCGCCCGGCCTCGCCGACAAGCTCACGTCCGCGGCTGGCGGGTTCGCGGTCGCGTTCGACGACATACGCATGGAAGACATCGCGTCGGCCAGCGGCATCCCGCGCGCCACCCTCTACTACTACTTCGCTGGCAAGGACGACGTGCTGGCGTTCCTGCTGCGGTCGATGCTCGACGACCTACAGGTCTCCGTCGACACCGCACTCGAGGTGCGCGGTGACACCCGAGCGCGGTTGCGCGCCGTCATGCGCGCGCAGTTCGGCCACCTCGCCGCGAACCCAGCAGCAGCACAGCTCCTGATCATGAACCTGGGCCGCGCCGGTCGCGTCGGCACCATCGCATCAGGGATCGACGACGGCTTCCACGCCCCGGTCCGCCAGATCCTCGCCGAGGGTGTCGCCGCCGGCGACCTCGTCGACATCGACGTCGACGTGACCGCCGCCGCCCTGTTCGGCGCCGTCACCGTCGTTGGGCTCCGATCCCTGGTGAGCACCGGCACCGGCACCGTCGACGTCGACGCCACCACCGACCGGCTGTTCCCGGTGTTCTGGTCCGGCATGGCCGCCGCAGGCAAGACCCGGAGCATGAAGCGGTGAGCGGTGTCCCGCTGGCGCCGGTGGTCGACCACCTGCCCGACGGCATCGTGCACGTCGCCCTGCCCACCCCGTTCCCGGTGGGACCGGTCAACTGCTACGTCCTGCTCGACGACCCGGTCACCGTCGTCGACCCGGGGATGATGTGGGCCGACAGCACCCAGCTGCTCGAAGCCACGCTCGCCGCCCACGGGCGCACCCTCGGCGAGGTCGCACAGGTGCTGATCACCCACGGCCACCCCGACCACTTCGGCGCCGCCGGTTGGCTCGCCGGCACCGCCGATGCCAGCGTCGTTTGCGGACGGGCCGAGGTCCCCAAGATCACCCAGGCCACCGATCGGCCCTCGATGGTCGACGTCATCGAGCGACTCGGCATCCCCAACACGATGCATGACACGTTCCGCGCCTTCTACGAAGGCGTCCAACAGATGTCCCACCCCATCGACGCCCGCCGTCTTCGCCTTCTCGACGACGGCGACACCCTCCCCGCCGGCGGACGGGACTGGCAGGTCCACGTCACCCCCGGCCACTCCGTCGGCCACGTCTCCCTCTACGAACCCGACGAACGGGTCCTGCTCTCCGGCGACCACCTGCTCGCCTGCATCACCCCGAACCCTGTCCTCGAACCCGACCCGGACACCGTCGACGGGCGCCGGCGCAGCCTTGTCGAGTACCTCGCCTCCCTCGAGCGGTTCATCCGCCTCGACCCGCTCCTTGTCCTGCCCGGCCACGGCCCCCGGTTCCAGGACGTGCCCGCGCTGACCGAGGCGATGCGTCACCACCACGACAGCCGAGCCGACGAGATCCTCGAGGTCATCCGCCGGCTCGGCGAGGCCACCCCGTACGAGCTGTCCGGCGAGCTGTTCCCCCACATCCGCGACTTCTCAATCATGCTCGGCGTCTCCGAGGTCGTCGGACACCTCGACCTCCTGGAGGACGACGGCAAGCTCGTACGTCGAGGCCACCCCCACCGATACACCGCGGCATGACCGACACCTCCACGCCTCGACCCGCCTTCGAGACCTTCGACCCCGCCGTTGCCGAATTGATGACGACCGCGGCCGGCGAGATGGGCGGCATCCCCGACTACCTCGCCATCCGCACCGTCGAGGTCGGACCCGGCACCATGACCGCGGAGCTCGACGTCCGCCCCGAGCTCCTCAACCCGTTCGGCTCCGCCCACGGCGGCACCCTCGCTGCGCTCGCCGATCACGTCCTCGGCGCTGTCCTCTACCCCCTCATCCCTCGTGGCGCGTGGGCGGCTACCACCGAGCTGAAGCTCAACTTCCTCGCCCCCGTCCGCTCGGGGGTCCTGCGTGCCCGATCCGAGGTGATCTCGCTCACGAAGCGCACCGCCGTTGTCCGCATCGACGCCACCAACGACGGCCGGCTGGTGGGCGCCGCGCAGGGAACCGTCACCATCAGCGCACCGAAGGCGCCCTGAACGTGAAGTTCGACCTCATGACCGGCGGCCTCCCGCTAGCCCGCATGCAACATCTCGCACGCGACGCCGACGCCGCCGGGTTCTCCGGCATCGTGGTCACCGAAGCTGGCCGCACCGCCTACCTCGGATGTGCCGCTGCCGCGCTCGCCGCAGAGATCGAGATCCTCACCGGCGTCGCAGTGGCCTTCCCCCGCAGCCCCATGGTCACTGCCCAGGTGGCGTGGGAGCTCGCCGAAGCGACCAACGGCCGGTTCCGCCTCGGCCTGGGCACCCAGGTCCGCGCCCACATCGAACGTCGCTACGGAGCCGAGTTCGATCATCCCGGCCCCCGACTACGCGAGTACGTAGGCGCCATCCGCTCGGCGTTCTCCGCCTTCCGCGGCGACCGACTGCACCACGAGGGGGAGTTCTGGAAGCTCTCGCTCCTCCCCGCGATGTGGTCGCCGGGAGCGATCGCCGTGCCGGACCCGCCGATCGACCTCGCCGCGGTCAATCCGTGGATGCTGCGCATGGCCGGCGAGGTCGCGGACGGCATCCATGTCCACCCCCTCAACACCCCCATCTACTTGCGCGACACCGTCGCCCCCAACCTCGAGGCCGGCGCGTCCACTGCCGGTCGGTCGCCAGCTGACCTTGAGGTCATCGTGCCCACCTTCGCGGCTCCCGGCTCGACCAGCGACGAAGTGCAGGAATGGCGTGAGCTGGCCCGCATGCAAGTCGCCTTCTACGGGTCGACCCCCAACTATGCGTTCATCTTCGACCAGCTCGACAGGGAAGACACCACCGCCCGCCTTCGGGAACGACAGACGGCCGGGGACCTCGCCGGCATGGCTGCGGTGATCGACGACGACCTTCTCGAGCCCTTCTGCGTCAGCGGCGAGTGGGCCCAGGTCGCCGACAACCTGATCGAGCGGTACCAGGGGACCGCTACTCGAATCGTCTCCTACTTCGCTGGCATGGCCTGGGCGCGAGATGAACACGCCCTCGGCGCGTGGGGCGAGCTCGCCCGTGCCATACGGGCTGCCAACCCCGCCGAGGCTCCGGACGTGACCTCCGTCGTGACCCCGTCCGCGGACGCCGCCCGATGAGCCCCCGACACGACCACGAGCCCGTCCGATCCGAGATGGTGCGTGTCCCCGGCGCCGCCCCGCGGTTCCGGCCCCGCTGCCGCTGCGGGTGGACCGGTGATCCCATGGACGCCAGCGCCGTCGTGCTCGCCGTCGATGCTCACATCGAACAGGCCCTGCGGCATCCCCAGGTGCCGGACACGGACGAACGCGGCTGATGTTCAACCGGTTCGTCCACGCCATCGAAGGTCGCGCCCGGTGGGTGATCGCCGCGTGGGTGGCCGCCGCGGTGGCGATGACGTTGGCGGCGCCGTCGCTGAACGAGGTCGGATCCCAGGACACCGCCGACTTCCTCCCGGCCGACGCGCCGTCGCAGCAGGCGGATCGGATCCTCGCCGATCTGTTCCCCGACGACCCCACCCGAGAGGCGGCCATCATCGTCGTCGCCCGCGAGGGCGGCCTCACCGACGCCGACCGCACCTACATCGGACAGGTCGCCGAGGACCTCCGCTCGCCGTCGTTCGCCGATGACATCAGCGGCGTGCAGACCGTCGCCACCGATCCCGACCTCGGCCCCTTCCTGCGATCCGAGGACGGCGCCGCCGAGCTGATGGTGGCCAGCATGCGTCGGGCCCCGTTCTCCACCAACGGGACCCAGGCGGTCGAGGACCTCCGCAACCACCTCGAGACCACCGCCCCCGACGGTGTGCAGGCCCATGTGACCGGCATCGCCGGCCTCGCTGCCGACCAGGCCGCCGGCGTGGTCGAGTCCTTCGACCGCACGGCGATCGTCACCGTCATCCTGGTGCTGATCATCCTGCTGGCCATCTACCGCTCCGTCGTCGCCGCACTGATCCCGCTGCTCACGATCGGGCTGGCCTTCGGGGTCTCCAACGGGGTCGTCGCCTACATCGCCGACGCCGGGCTGAAGGTCAACACCATGGTCGGCACCTTCTTGGTGGTGATGATCTTCGGTGCCGGCACCGACTACTGCTTGTTCCTCACCTCCCGCTACCGCGAAGATCTGGTCGCCGGCGACCCCATCGCTGTCACCGTCGTTCGCAGCACCAAGGTGATCGGCGCCGTCATCGCGGCGTCGGCGGCCACCGTGATCGTCGGGTTCTCATCGATGATCACCGCCGACTTCGGGATCTTCAAGACGATGGGCCCCGCCATCGGCATCGCCATCGCCGTCACCCTCGTTGCCGGCCTCACCCTCACCCCCGCCCTGTTGAGCGTCGCCGGCGAACACGCCTTCTGGCCCCGACCACTCGCCGTCCTTCGCGCCACCAGTGACGAGGGCTCCGCCCGCTGGGCACGAGTGGCCGACGTGGTCCGGCGACGACCAGCCGAGGTGCTCCTCGCCGGGCTCATCGCCTTGATCGTCCCCGCCGCCGGGCTCGGCTGGTACGAGCAGTCCTTCGACCTCGTCCGCGACCTTCCCGCCGGCGCCGACGCCCGCGACGGGTTCGACACCGTCGCCGCCCACTACGCCGGCGGCACCATCTCGCCCGTCTACGTCGTCGTCACCGCCAACGGCCCCATCCTCGACGACGAGCACCTCGCCGCAGTCGACCAGCTCACCGACGCCCTGCGCAGCCAGCCCGGCGTCGGTCAGGTCCGCTCTGTCACCCAACCCGCCGGCGCCCCCCTCACCACCGCGAACCTCGGCACCCTCACCGGCGGCGCCACCGACCCCGCCGCCCTCGGCTTCGACCCCGCCACCACCGACCTCACCCCGTTCCTCGACGGGCTCGCCTCCCCGGAAGGTCTGCGCCTCACCGGGCCGCTCCTGCGTCAGTACCCGCAGCTCACCGAACGCCTCGGCCTCCTGCTCGGCACCGACGGCGCCACCACCCGGCTCATCGTCGCCCTCGACGGCAACCCCTACGACAACAGCGCCCTCGACGTCATCACCACCATCGACGAGAACACCCGAGCCGCCCTCGACGGCACCGCCCTCACCGACGCCGACATCGCCGTGGGCGGGCCGTCGAGCTTCTACGCCGACATGCGCCAGATCAGCAACGACGACTTCAAGCTCATCGTGGTCGTCATCCTCGCCGCCATCTTCATCGTGCTCGCCCTCCTGCTCCGCTCGCTCGTCGCACCGCTGTACCTGCTCGCCACTGTCGTCCTGTCCTACGCCGCCACCATGGGCATCACCGTCGCCGTGTTCCAAGGGCTCCTCGGCGACCCCGGCATCACCTTCTGGCTGGCACCGTTCCTGTTCGTGATCCTCGTGGCCCTCGGCGCTGACTACAACATCTTCATCATGAGCCGCATCCGCGAGGAAGCGGACGCCGGCCACGAGATCCACATCGCCGTCAGCCGCGGCGTCACCCTCACCGGACGCGTGATCACCTCCGCCGGGCTCATCCTCGCCGGCACCTTCGCCGCCCTGCTCCTGGCGCCACTGCCCAACCTCCGCCAGATCGGCTTCGGTGTCACGGTCGGGATCCTCATCGACACCTTCCTGGTCCGATCCCTCCTGGTCCCCGCCGCCACCATGCTCCTGGGCCGCTGGGCCTTTTGGCCCCGACCACCCGGAACCAATGCACGAACGGACCGAGCGGACGACAACCACCTCCTCGGCACGCCAGCGGCCGTCGAGCCGGCCGCCACCCCGCGCACGCCCGCTGCCGCACCTCGCCGGCAACCACAGACGGCCGGACAACGCTGAGCCATGCGCGATCCCGATCAGTCACACCAGATGCAGCCAATCGTCCGCAGTCCCGACGGCTCCGGATTGATCGCCCGCTGTTCGTGCGGTTGGCAGTCGCCCCCGCGCTCCAACGGCGAGTTCGCCCACCAGGCCTGGGAACGCCACGCCCCGCGACCGCGCCAACCCGGCTGGACCAGACAAGAAACGACAGGGGGACCCATGACCGCTTCAGTGCACGACCTCGAACTGCCCGAGGTTGATGTGTTCAACCTCGACCGAACAGCGGCCATCGCCGCGTTCGAAGCAGCCGGCCAGCAGCACTGGCTCGCCCGCGTCCCGCTCGGCTACGCCGTCACGCGCTACGAGGACGTCACCGCCGTCCTGCGCGACCGGCGCTTCCACTCCGCCCTGTCGCTGCTACCCCAGATGTCCGGCATCGAAGGTCCCATGCGCGACCGCCAAGAGCGGTCCATCCTCGCCACCGAAGGCGCTGAGCACACCCGGCTCCGCCGGCTCGCGTCCCCCGCCTTCACCCCCAAGGCCACCGACCGCCTCCGCCCCTTCATGCGCCAGGTCATCGGAGACCTCCTCGACCAAGTCGCCCCTGCTGGCACGTGCGAGCTCGTCGGCGACATCTGCGAGCCCTATCCGATCCCCATCATCTGCGAGCTCCTCGGCGCCCCCAAAGAGGACTGGAAGCTGTTCTCGGACTGGGCCACCAACATCTTCCGGATCTTCAACAACGACATCGCCCACGATCTCCCGGCCATCGAAGCGGCCATGGCCGGACTCGACGGCTACGTCCGTGCGATGGTCGAAGAGCGCCGCCACCGCCCCGCCGACGACCTCCTCAGCCACATGATCGCCGTCGAAGAAGAAGGCGACCGGCTCAGCACCGACGAGCTCGTCATGATGACCGAAGCCGTGCTCATGGCCGGCACCGACACCACCCGCAACCAGCTCGCCTGCTCCATCGCCCTCTTCGCAGAACACCCCGACCAGTGGGCCCGCCTCGTCGCCGAACCCGAGCTCGCCCCGCGAGCCGTCGAGGAGACCATGCGACTCCTCGGCACCGTCCGCGGAACCGCACGCGTCGCGTCCGAGGACATCGACCTCCACGACATCACCTTTCCGGCCGGCACGCTCGTGATGACCAGCCTCGCCGCCGCCAACCACGACCCCGACATCTGGGACGACCCGCACCGCTTCGACATCACCCGCGAGCCGAGCACCTCTCCACAGATGACCTTCGGCACCGGCATCCACTTCTGCCTCGGAGCCTCACTTGCCCGGGCTGAGCTCCAAGAGGCACTCCCGCTCCTCGCCAGCCGCATGCCCGGGCTCACCCTCGATGGTCCGATCGAATGGAAGCCACCCACCGTAGGGATCTGGGGGCCCAGCCGACTCCCGCTGCGATTCACCCCAGCGACAACCGGCAGCTCACCCGCGGCTTGACCCTGTCCGCCTCGGGTCGACACTGGGAGCGGGCCGCGGGCGCCGAATGGCGGGACTGTCGGATCAACGGTGTAACTGGCCTGGCCTGACAGGCTCGGACCCGTGCGGGTCTGGGCCGGCAAGGAGAGGCAGTGACTGCAGACACTGAGGCGACGGTAGCCCCGTCGTCGTCGGAGGGGCCGGAGCTTCCGGTTCCGGTGGATCCGGCGGGTGAGGCCCGCCGGGAGCTGGCTGACCAGCTCGTCGAGGAGGCCAGGGCGACGGGGGTGTCGCTGGTCGGCCCGGGTGGGCTGCTGGCCGACATCACCAAGCGGGTCCTCGAGACCGGTTTGGAGGTCGAGATGAGCGAGCACCTCGGCTACGACAAGCACGCACCAGAAGGCGACGGGTCGGGGAACTCGCGCAACGGGACCCGTTTCCAAGACGGTGATCACCGAGATCGGGCCGGTCACGATCGATGTCCCTCGGGGCCGGGCCGGGACTTTCGAACCCCAGACGGTGCGGAAGCGCCAGCGGCGCCTCAAGGGCGTCGACTCGATGGTGATCTCGCTCACCGCGAAGGGCCTGACTACTGGTGAGGTCCAGGCGCATCTTGTCGAGGTGTTCGGCACCGACGTGTCCGAGAGACCATCAGCAAGATCACCGACACGGTGCTCGAGGACATGGCGGGCTGGCTCATGCGGCCGTTGGACCGAGTCTACCCGGTGGTGTTCATCGCGCGATCCATGTGAAGGTCCGCGACGGCCAGGTCGCCAACCGGGCCTTCTACTGCGCGATCGGCGTGACCGTCGAGGGCAAGCGCGACATCCTCGGGATCTGGGCGTCGCCCGGCGCGGAGGGCGCCAAGTTCTGGCTCAACGTGTTGACCGAGCTCAAGACCCGCGGCGTCGCGGATGTGTGCATCGTGTGCTGTGACGGCCTCAAGGGCCTCCCTGATGCGATCCGGATCACCTGGCCCCAAGCGGTCGTGCAGACCTGTGTGCTGCACCTGATCCGCAAACACGTTCCGCTACGCCGCCCGCCAGCACTGGGACGCCATGGCCCGCGAGGTCCGCCCGGTCTACACGGCCGTCAACGAAGCAGACGCGAAGGCCCGGCTCGATGAGTTCTACGACTCGTGGGCCGACCGCTACCCGGCCATCAAGATCCTGTGGGAGAACGCATGGGGCGAGTTCGTGCCGTTCCTCGACTACAGCGTGGAGGTCCGCCGGGTCATCTACTCCATGGATGAAATCGTCAACCCCCAGCGGTGGGCTTCTGGGGTTGCCAGTGAGCGACCATCACCTCGTAGGCGCGTTCCTGTTGCTCGACGATCGCCTTCTCTGCATCGCGGAGCTGCTTGACGTGATAGTCCCGTGACAACCCGGCGGCCGGCCCTCGACGTGAGGTGGCGCCGGCGGTGAGTTCGAGCTTGCGGCGCTTGTGAGCGTTGAGACTCGGCCGGGCGAACGCGTAGTCCTCGCCCTTGGTGACGAGGTGCCAGCACAACACGGTGAGCTTGCGGGCCGTCGCCACGGTCGCGACCTGGAAACCGCGCCGGCCCTTGACCCGCTTGTAGAACGCCCTGAGCGGACCCGGGGCCCGGGCCGCTGAGAACGCTGCCTCTACGAGCATCCCACGGGCCTGGGAGCGACCGGCCTTGGTGATCCGGCCATGCACGGCTGGCGCGTTGCCGGACTGACGGACCCGCGGGTTCAGTCCGAGATAGGCGACGAGCTTGTCGGGCGAAGCGAACCGGGAGAAGTCCCCGACGGCGGCGACCACTGACACGGCGACGGTGACGTCGACGCCGGGGATGGTCATCAACCGGGCCACGACCGCATCGTCGATGGCGCCGACGGCGATGTCGCGTTCGACCTCGGCCAGCTCCTCACCGTGGAAGTCGAGCTGCCGCACCAGCGCCTCGACGCTGCGCCACTCATCCGCGGGCAGGTCCTGGCCGAACAGCCACCTGCGGCCGACAGCGGAGAACAGGTCAGCGTGCGGGCACGTCGGCACAAGGTTCCGCGACAGGATCGCGTGCACCTGGTTCTTCAGTCGGGTGCGCTGCTTCACCAGATGCGTCCGTCGGGCCACCAGCCGGCGCCGCATCCGCGTCTGGTCATCCGCGACCCAGGTGTCAGGCAGGAAGTCGGCCGCCAGCAGCTGAGCCAAGATCCGGGCGTCGACCTTGTCGGTCTTCACCTTCGCCTCAGCGATCGCTCGCGTCTTGCGCGGGTTCGACACCACGACCCGGGCCACCAAGGGGCGCAGCAGCGTTGCGATCGCGTCGCTGTTCGTCGTCGCCTCCAGAGCGATCTCGTCGTCAGGCTCGAGGGTCCCGGCCCAATCGCGAAGGTCTTCTGGCTTCACGCCGATCTTGCCGTCGTCGCGGCAGAGTCCGTCCTCGATGACAGCGATCTGCGCGAACGAACGATGCACGTCCATCCCGATCGATCTCACATCCAGTTCCTCATCTCGTCGTTGGTGGTGAGGAACCCGCTGGGCGGAAGCGACAGAAACGGATTCGCGCTCGCAGCGCAGTCAGGCCAGTCGCAGGGGCGGCCAAGTACTAACGCGAGCTCGCAGCTCAAGGTGTAGATCGGCCTGCCCTGGCATGTTCCTCCGAACGTCCCGAACCTGACCCGACGAGGCTAGAACCCTCCCCGCGACCGGCGCCGAGGCGCACCCAGATTTCATACCTGATACCAACGCCATCGAGAGCCTCCACGCCGCATGCGACGAGCGACCCGAGCAAGAGGGCACTTCCCAACCGAGCAAGCCGCCATGAACTGCCTCTACCTTGTCGTGCGGTCCCTCGACCCCACCGGCAAAGGAGCCCACCGCTGGATGAACCGATGGAAGCCCGCCCTCACCGCCTTCGCCGTCACCTTCGAGGGCCGGCTCTTCCCCACCGATCAATGACAACCGCCAGCGCCGTTTACACCGTTAGCCGGACAGTCCCGGTGCAGGTGGCTCTGCCTGGAGTCGAGCAACTTCGCTGGTGGGCTCCTTGATTCCGTCGAGACGCATGTCGGACAGCAGCAGTACCTGCTAGTGGACGAAGTCGGTGACGTGGTCGCACGGCCGTTCACCGTTGTCGGAGACGGCAAGGGGGCGCACCACTGTGCGCTGGTGCAACGTGCCCGCCGATCAGGGAGCGAGGCCGCGCAGAAGCAGCCCCTCCACGTCGTCTAGGACCTCGACGGGGTCGAGCGCATCGCGGAAGAGGATCTCGTGGAGGCCCACCAAGGCGACAGCCCCGAAGATCGCTGACGCTGTCCGTTCGACGTTGACCGGTCGTAGCGAGCCATCGGCCGCACCGGCCGCGGGGAGGTCTCGTACAGGCTCGTGGATCGCGGCGTCCACAGCCGATGCGATGTCCGAGAGGCGACCAGTGCGACCGAGCTTCGCGACGAGCAGCTGGCCGCGTCGGGGTTTGCGCCGAGGACTTCGAGCTGTGCTGCGAGCACGGCACGCAGTCGGTGGATGGGGGCGTCGCCGGATGCGAGCGCGTCGGCCACGCGCCGAGCGATGTCGTCGACGAGGGACTGCAGGACGAACGCAAGGGTGTCGTCCTTCCGGGCGAAGTAGTAGTCGAGCGTCGCTCGGGGCACACCGATCAGCTCCGAGATGTCCGTGAAGCTGGTGCCGTCCACCTCGTGCGCGGCGAACACGGCTGCGGCCCCACAGGCACCGTGGAGGAGATGCGGCGGCCGAATGTGCGAACAGCGACACGCTCCAGGTCGAGGTGGGCGGCCAGGCGGTGCAGTTCGTGGCGACCGCGGAGGGAGGCGCTCGGGAGGCGCTCGGCCTGGCCGCTGCGGTCTTCGTGCTGTTGTTGACCTTTGGCTCGGTGGTCACCATGGGCCTTCCCCTGGCGACCGCCCTGATCGGTCTGGATGTCGCCCTGGCGGCGGTTCCACTTCTCAGCGTGTTCATCGACGTGCCGATCTTCGGGCCGTCGCTGGCGATCATGATCGGCCTGGGCGTCGGGATCGATTACGCCCTGTTCGTCCTGACCCGCTTCCGGGCGTGCCTCCACGACGGAGCGTCGTCCAAGGACGCGTGTTCGACTGCCCTGACGACGGCAGGCCGGGCCGTGCTCCTCGCCGGTGTGATGGTGTGCATCTCGATGCTCGGCCTGTTCATCATGGGGATCTCCTTCGTCGCATGGCCGTCAGCGCCAGCTTGGCCGTGCTGCTGACCATGGTCGCCTCGGTCACGCTGCTCCCGGCGTTGCTCGGGTTCGCTGGGCGTGCGGTCGACCGGTTCGCGCTCCCTCGGCTGGGCTCGCGCTCCAAGGTCGGGCCGACTCGAACTAGTACCGCTGGAGCCGGTTCGTGCAGCGCCAGCCGTGGCCCATGGCCTTGGTGCACTCGCCGTGCTCCTCGTCCTGGCCTCGCCGGTCCTGTCCATGCGACTCGGGTCCGCAGACGCCAGCTCCAACCCGAAGGGCAGCACAACCCGGGAGGCCTATGACCTCATTGCGCAAGGCTTCGGTCCCGGCTTTAACGGGCCGCTGCTTCTCGTCGCAGAGCAACGGAACCCGATTGACTTGGAGACGCTCGGGCGTCTCACCGCATCCGTCCAGGCCACGCCGGGCGTGGCGTTCGCCGCACCACCGCTATCGAACCAGCGCGCCGACGCCGCCGTGGTGTTCGTGGTTCCGGACACGGCACCCCAGGCCGTGGAGACCGAAGAGCTCATCGAACCGTTGCGCAACGACGTCGTGCCGACGGTGCTCCACGGATCGGGTCTCGAGGTGAGCGTCGGGGGCGTCACCGCCATTTACAACGACCTGAGCGACATCTCCGGGCAGGCGGTTGCCGCTGTTCATGGGTGTCGTGATCAGGCTCTCCTTCCTCCTGCTCCTCGTCGTGTTCCGCTCGGCGCTCGTGCCGATCAAGGCGGCGGTCATGAACCTGTTGTCGATCGCGGACGCCTACGGCGTGATCGTCGCTGTGTTCCAGTGGGGGTGGCTCAGCGAGCTGATCGGGGTCGACCGGACCGGGCCGATCCAGTCGTTCGCGCCGATGATGCTGTTCGCCATCCTCTTCGGGCTGTCCATGGACTACGAGGTGTCTGTTCCTCATCTCGCGCATGCGTGAGGAGTACCTGCGAACCGGCGACAACACCACCGCTGTCGCCGACGGCATCGCCACGACCGCCAGGGTGATCACTGCGGCGGCAGCGATCATGACCACCGGCTTCGCGTCGTTCCTGTTCAACCCCAGCGCCATCCTCAAGCGGTTCGGCCTAGCACTCGCAACGGCGATCTTGATGGACGCCACCATCGTCAGGACGGTTCTGGTTCCGGCTTCCATGGAGCTCCTCGGTGACAAGAACTGGTGGTTCCCTCGATGGCTCGACCGGTTCGTTCCCCAGGTCGACGTGGAAGGCGAGGCTCGCCACGATCCAGCGCCGATCCGACGTCCGGCGTCCGCCATCGCCATGGGACGCTGACGCTCGCAGGGCTGCGTCGTGTGCCCTGCCACGGCATCCATGGACACGATGGCGTCGACGGTCGCATGCTAAGCGATGGCCGCTTGACCAATCCTCCTCGTCGGGGTCGACGACCGGTGACGGCCCGGGACGGCGCCCGGCACGCGCTCGGAGTCGCCGCCAACTGGCGGCGCTGTCGCATGCCCGGGAACCTGCTGACTCCGACCTGACGTGCAAGACACGGGTTGTATCGTGTATCACTGTGGGGACAGAGCGCCCGAACAGAGCGGCAGTGCGCCAAAAGGGGATACCGGGAGGTAGGGGACCCGGTCCCTGGCGGCGAAAGGTCAAAGGCACGACGGCTCATGGGGGATGATGGCCGCGATCGCGAGAGCACTCACTGGGAAGGCGTCGTCCACCGTCGACGAGCTGGGCCGCATCTTCGGCTTGATGTTCGCGGTGCTCGTCCGGATCCCGCGACGCCCGTGGCGGCCTCGCGCCGTCGCCGAGCAGGTGTGGTTCGTCGCATCCGTCACCCTGTTCCCGGCCCTGCTGCTCACGTTGAGCTTCGGGCTGGTCATCGGCCTGCAGGTGTACAACATCACCCGCCAGTTCGGCGCCGAGTCCGCCCAGGGCGCAGCGATGGTGCTCGCCATCGTCCGCGAGGCGGGGCCGCTCGGCACGACGTTCATGCTGGCCGCCGCGGCAGGCACGGCCATCACCGCCGACATCGGCAGCCGCACGGTGCGGGACGAGATCGCCGCGATGCAGGTCATGGCGGTCGACCCGATCCACCGGGTGGTGGTGCCGAGGGTGGTCGGCGCCTCCATCGCCGCAGGTCTGATGACCGGGATCGTGATCATGGGAGGCCTGGCAGGCGGCTTCCTGTACTCGGTGGTCCTCAAGGGTTCCAACGCCGGCGCCTACATGGACGGGTTCTCGACGCTCGCTCAGATGGCCGACCTGGGCCTCGCGCTGGCCAAGGGGATGGTGTTCGGCGTCGTCGCCGCCGTGATCGCGGCCTGGCGGGGGCTCTACGCGAAGGGCGGCGCCGGCGGGGTGGGCTACGCGGTGAACACCGGCGTGGTGATCACCATCCTCGCCCTGGTCGTCGTGAACCTGATCATGACCTTCGGCTACCTCGCGATCGTTCCGGACGCCATCCAGTGACGATCACGACCCCCACCCCCACCCCCACCCCCACCCCTACATCCGCTTCACGGCTCTGGCAGGCCACGAAGCTGGCGGTGGCTCCGGTGGGCCAGCCGGTGCGCGTCGCATCCGACATCGCGAAGGTCAGCTGGGCGGCCGTCCTGAACGTGCCTCAAGCGTTCGCCCACCGTGCCTACATCGTCAAGCTCATCTCCGACGTGGCGGTCGGGTCCGGCGCGTTCATCGTCGGTGCGGGCGCGGTCATCGTCGTGGTCTTCATGACCGGCGTCATCGGCGTCCAGGTCGGTCTCGAGGGCTACGAGGGGCTCGAGCTCATCGGCGCCGAGGACCTCATCGGCTTCCTCTCCGCCTTCGCCAACGTCCGCGAGATCACCCCCTTGGCCGCGGCGATCATCTTCGCCGCCCAGATCGGGGCCAACTTCACCGCCGAGCTCGGTGCCATGCGCATCTCCGACGAGGTCGACGCCATCGAGGTGATGGGCATCAACTCCACGCGCTACCTGGTCTCCACCCGCCTCATCGCCTCCTTCATCTCTGTGCTGCCGCTGTACGTCATCGGCCTGTACGTGCAGCTGCTGACGACGAAGCTCACATCGACGGTCTTCTTCGGCGTCGCGCCCGGGGTGTACGACCAGTACTTCGACTTGTACCTGCCACGGATCGACGTCGTCTACAGCGTCATCAAGATCCTCGTCTTCATCGCCATCATCACCTTCGTCCACTGCGCCTACGGGTTCCGCGTGTCCGGAGGCCCCGAGGACGTGGGCTACGCCGTGGGGAGGGCCGTGCGCCTGTCCATCACGCTCGTGTTCGTCGTCAACTTCGGCCTGTCGCTGATCTTCTGGGGCGCCGGCGACACCGTGAGGTTCTCCGGATGACGATCTCCACCCCCCTGGTGCGCCGACTCGCGACATCCCTGATCGTCGTCGGGGTGCTCGCGGCGTGGCTCGGCCAGCCGGGACCGGACCGAAAGGTCATCACCGTGGAGTTCGCCCGGGCCGGGCTCAACGTCCGCCCCGGCGACGAGGTGCGGGTCCGTGGCGTGCCTGTCGGCACCATCGCCTCCATCGATATCGACGAGGACGCATACATCGCGCGCTACCGGCTCTCGGTCGACCCCGATGCCCCCATCGCCGCCGAGACCACCGCGTCGCTCGTGCCCAAGACCCTCTTCGGCGACAAGTACGTGGAGCTGCAGGCGACGCCATCCGCCGGCGAGCGGATCGAGGACGGCGCACTCATCCCGCTCGATCGCACGTCCGCACCCAGCGAGGTGCAGGATGTGCTCGACCGCCTGCAGCCAGTCCTCGACGAGGTCGACCCCGTCACCTTCGCCAACCTCATCTCCTCCACCGCCGAAGGCCTGGACGGTGCCGGGTCTGACATCGCGGCGCTGGTCGACGCGCTCCCGGACGCGCTCGCCACCCTCACCGCCAACGAAGCCGACCTGGGTCGGATCTTCCGTGCCGTGCCCGGCGTGGCCGGCACGCTCGAGGAACGAGCCGACCAGCTGGTGCAGGTGGCAGAGTCGTTCGGCACGCTGGCGACGGCGCTCGACGAGAACGAGGCCGAGCTCAGCCGGTTCGTGTCCGACACGGCCGAGCTCTCGACGCGGGCGGCCGAGCTGCTGGACACCGAGGGGGCGCGCCTCGATCGCATCTTGTCCGACTCGCTGTCGGTCCTGGAGCTCGTCAACGAGCGCCCCGGTGCCGTCGCCGCGCTCCTCAACGGCGCCCCTCGCTTCGTCAACGGCCTGGCCGCCGCCACCGGCACCGGCGCCTTCCGGGCCCCGATCGCCAACTTCGCCGTCCTCAACCCCGGCAGCCTGCTCGACGCGAAGGGCGAGCTCGGTGAAGCCCAGGGCGGCGCCGGCATCGGACCGGACATCACGGTCGAGGGCTTCCCTCTGACCGACGGGATCGTCATCGGCCCCGAGAACGGGGAGACCGGCCGGATGGGTGCGGTCAACGGCGTTGTCGGGCTGCTCAACAACCTGCTCGGGGGTGCCCGATGAGCCTGTGGATCAAGCTCGGGGCCCTCACGGCCGCTGGACTCGCATGCCTCGCACTGCTGGCCGTGCAGATCGGCCAGCTCGGTGGGGCAGCCGGCTCCTTCAGCGACACCTATGCGGTCGTCGCCCGCTTCGACGACGCCACCGGAGTCACCCAGGGTGACGAGATCCGCCTGGCCGGCGTCAGGATCGGCAAGGTCAATGCCGTGTCTGTCGACCGAGGCGAAGCCGTCGTGGAGATGCGCATCGACGAGCGCTACTCCGTGCCCGCTGAGAGTCGCTTCGAGCTCGCCTGGAAGAACCTGCTCGGTCAGCGCTTCGTGCAGATCGTGCCGCCCGCTGGCGCCAGCCCGGACGGGGCCGTGGTCGAGGACGGCGCCGAGCTCACCTCGGCCCGCACCCGTTCCGCCGCCGACCTGTCCATGCTGCTCAACAACACCGAGCCGCTGCTCAGCCAGCTCGACGTGCCCCGGCTCAATCGGGTCATGGCGACCCTAGCGTCCGCGGTGACGGGGCGGGAGGCGGTGCTGGCCCAGGGCATCGACGACGCCCAGACCCTCCTCGGTGACCTGACGACCCGCCGGGATGCCATCGACCGCAGCCTGGTGAACCTCGAGACCCTCATCACCGGCATCGCCGAGCGGGACGAGGAGGTCGAGCGCTTCCTCACCGCCTTCGCCACCACCGCCGAGACGCTCGCCGCCAGCTCAGGGGAGCTCGGCCTCGCCGTCGAGCAGGTCGACGTGCTCGTGGACGTGGCCGAGCAGGTCCTCTCGGCCAGCGCCGGTGACCTGGACGCGGTGATCGACCAGTCCATCGCCGTGCTCGACACGGTGGTGGCCAACGCCGATGCCCTCGAAGAGGGGATCCGCACCCTGCCGTGGGCGACGGCGGCCATCTCCCGGGTGACCGCCCACGGCAACTGGTTCCAGGTGTACGCCCGCGGGGTCGGCGTCGTGAACACGTTCCTGAACGAGCCGGTGATCGGCCCCGACTACAACGACGTGGGCGTCGACGACCTCACCACGCCGGACCCGCTGCTCGGCGAGCCGCGCATCCCGATCCCGCCGATCCCGGAGACCTCGCTCGGTCCGGTCACCATCAACCCGTCACCGGAGACCCGGGCGCAGGCGTACGAGGACAACTTCGGCACCGGGTCGCCGTCGCTGCTCGACCTGCTCGCCAACCTGCTCGGCAGTGGCTCGTGATCGACTCCCATCTCCGGCTGAAGGCGCTGCTCGGAACCGCCACCATCGTTGTCCTCGGCCTGGTTGCCTTCGCCATCGGCGGCCTGCGCATCTTCGAACGCACCTATCCCCTCGAGGTCGTCCTCGAGGACGCGGCCGGTCTCGAGGCGGGCGACCCGGTTCGGGTCGCCGGCGTCGCCGTCGGGTCGGTCACCGGCGTGGAGCGGATCCCTGAGGACGCCACGCTGCGGGTCACCTTCCAGGTCGACTCGGGGACCGAGATCTCCGAGGCGTCCACCGCATCGGTGCGCCTGCGCACCCTGCTCGGCAAGAAGTACCTCGACGTCTCCGACCCGGGCACCGGCGACACGCTGGAATCGGGTGACGTCATCCCCGTGTCGCAGACGGCGCCCGGAACCGACGTCGACACGCTGCTCAACGCGGCCGAACCGACAATCGAGCAGACCGACGTGGCCAGCATCAACGGCGTCCTCGCCGGCGCCGACCGCACGCTCGCCGGTCGAGGCCAGCAGGTGCGCGACGTCTTCACCGATCTGGCCGACCTGGCATCGACGTTCGCCGATCGGGAGGTCGAGCTGGCGAGGCTCATCGAGTCGACGAACGGGCTGGCGGGCGTGGTCGAACGACGCGACGGCGAGCTCCGCTCAGTGCTCGACGGCATGGATCTCGTGCTGGCCACCCTGGCCCAGCGCGGAGGCAACCTCACCAACCTCGTCGGTGAGGTGTCCACCCTCGCCGACACCCTCTCGCCGCTGCTCGCCGACAACCGGGACGAGTTCTCCACGCTGTTCGACCAGGTGAACGAGGTCAGCGACATCCTCGTGCGCCAGCAGGATCGGATCGACCTGGCCGTCTCCCAGCTCCCGCGGCTGGCCGAGCGGTTCTACGCGGTCACCAGCGAGGGCTCCTGGGTCAACGTGTACATCGTCGGCGTGGTGGCCACGCCCTTCGTGATGGACCCGATCGACCTCGGCTCCAGCAGCGGCGAGCCCGGCATCACCGGCGGACCGCCCCGGATCTGGGTCGACCCGCCGCAGCTGCTCCCGAGCCTCAACGTGGGCGGCATCGAGATCGACACCGGGGACAACCGGACCATCAAGGCGCCCGAGGGGTTCTACGGATGACCGAGCTCCGCCCGTCCCTGGCCCGGCGGAGCGTGGCCGCCATCATCCTGCTGGCCTTCTCGCTCAGCACCGCCGGCCTCGCCGGCGCCGCCCTCGGCGTCGAGGTCGAGAACCCGTTCGAACCTGACCGGACGGTCGTGGTCGCCGAGTTCGAGCGGGCGGTGGGGCTGTACGAGCAGTCCCGCGTCTTCGCGGACGGCGTCGAGGTGGGCGAGGTCACGTCCATCGACGTCCAGCCGGACCGCGTTCTCGTCGAGCTCCACATCGACGACATCGCAATCAAGGCCGACACCGAGGCGATCCTGCGCCTGCGGTCGCTGATCGGGGAGCGCTACGTCGAGCTCACCGACGTGTGGACCGGCGAGGGCGACCAGCTGAAGTCCGACGACGTCATCCCCCTCGACCGCACGGTCGTGCCGGCCGAGATCACCGACGTGCTCGACGAGGCCGCCCGGGTGTCCAAGGAGCTCGATGGCGAGACGCTGGGCCGGGTGCTCGACGAGCTTGCCCTGGTCGTCGGCGACGACGGCGTCGCCGTCGAGGCGCTCCTCGACGAGCTGGCCCAGGCCGGTACCACTGTGGCCGGTCAGGCCGACGAGCTCGACGAGCTCATCGGCTCGCTCGACACAGCGGTGGCCACGCTGGCGGAGAAGGACCAGACCGTGGTGTCGGTGCTCCGCAACGGCACAACCGTCTCCCAGGCCCTGCTGACCCAGCAGGGGGCCCTGGACGCAGCCGTCACCAGCATCGACCGCATCATCGGCGACCTGGCCGACTTCACCGGCGAGCAGCGCGAAGGCCTGACCGACCTCACCGCCGACCTCTCCACCGTCGGCACGATCTTGGCCAACCGGCGGACTGAGTGGAGCCAGATCATCCACTACCTGCCCATGGCCTCCTTCGGGTTCGCCCGGGCCATCAACCAGGACAGCGGGCGCTGGTACCTCCAGCCCCAGGTCACCGGCACCCTCGTCACCCCCTTCCTGCCGAACCTCAACTCCCGGGGCGGCGTCGGCTCCGAGGACTTCGACAACCGCCTGGTCCCGTCCATCAACTACGAGAACTCCATCCTTCGAGACGTGGTGCCAGAGACGATCGACACCACGCCGCTGCTGGGGGCAGGCCCGTTGCTGCCGGCGCTCTCGCTCGGCCCGATCACCATCGACGCTGACGGAACCGGAGCAGACGGATGAGGCACCACGAGCAGGAGCACCGATGCTTAACCTGACCCTCGTCCAACGAATCCGACTCGGGCTGGTGGCGATCGTCCTCGCGGTCGGCGGAGTGCTCGTCGCATCGAGCTGGCCCGACGGAGGCATCGCCTACGCCGCCGTGCTGGAGGACGCCTCTGGCCTGGTCCCCCGCAACGACGTGCGCCTCAACGACATCATCGTCGGGCAGGTCAGCGAAATCACCCTGGAAGGGCTTCGCGCACGCGTCGACTTCGAGATCGACCCCGACGTCGAGCTCCCGGCGGGCACGAAGCTCGAGGTCCGCCAGACCTCACTGCTCGGCGAGTACTTCCTCGCCCTGGTGCCGGAGGGAGAGGGGAAGCTCGCGCCAGGCTCGGTCATCCCCCTGGAGCGCACCCGCCGCGCCGCCGAGCTGGAGGCGATCGTGTCCCAGGCCGGCGCCCTCACCGCCCAGGTCAACATCGACAACGTCAACCGCATCCTCACCTCCGTCGACACCGGCTTCGCCGCGGGACCGGACGCAGTGGGCGACCTGTTCGAGTCGATGGCGACCACGGCCTCGTCGCTGTCCACCTTGCGTGGCGACCTGAACGCCACCATCGACTCGATCGACACCCTCTCCGCCCGCCTCGCGCCAGAGACCGGCACGTTCCGCACCGCGATCGAGCGATTCGCAGTCGGCGCCGAGGCGCTGGCCAGCTCCAATGACGGGTTCGAGCAGCTGCTCCCGGAGCTCAACCGGGCGTCGGCCACCCTCGCCGGGCTGCTGGAGCGCAACCGGGAGAACCTCACCGGCGCCACGCCGGTGCTGCGCCGCACCCTGCAGGAGGCGGTCGACAACCTCGACGACCTCGCCTCGGTGATCACCGGCCTCGACGGGTTCAACCGGGGCTGGGCGTGCGCGGCCGACGGCAACTACCTGAACTTCGTCTTCCCGCTGACCCCGGAGCTGGCCACGGTCGACATCAACCCGGGCATCTGCGACAACGTCGAGGAAGGGTCCCGTGGACGAACGCGGCCCACGCAGGTCCACGTCCTGCCAGGGCTGGACGGCCTGGTGATCGACGACCCCCTCCGCACCGGTGACCTGGACGTCGGCGCCGGCTCGGCGAACGAGGGGCGCGACGCGCTGCAGGACGAGCGGCAGGAGGCGGGCAAGTGAGGCTCAACCTCCGCACGGTCGTCAACGTCCTCGTGGTGTTCGCCGTCGGGTTGTCCGCGATGGTGTGGGCGGTCGTCGGACTCGCCGACCTGCGCCTCTTCGGCGACGACCGGGTGACGATCCAAGCGGTCGTGGCCCGGGCCGCCGGCGCGCTGCCGGGCGCCGAGGTCACATATCTCGGCCAGCCTGTCGGCCGTGTCGAGGAGAGCGAGTTCGTCGACGACGGCATCCTCGTGACCATGAGCGTCGACCTGCCCCACCGGGTGGCGTCGCAGCTGCGGGCCGACGTCCGGCAGAAGTCTGCGCTCGGCGAGCCCTACGTCGACCTCGGGCCGGCCGCGGCCGACGGCGCCTCGGCCGCAGGCGAAGTCGTCGCCCTGGCCGCCGGCGAGGGCGACG
>DATCYI010000032.1:0-2887 GCA_036570385.1 Acidimicrobiales bacterium
TCGGGCTCGACGAGGCCCGGTTCCGACCGGTCGGCGGCTTCTCCACCGGCATGCGGCAGCGGGCCAAGCTGGCCCAGGCGCTCGTCGCCGACCCCGAGCTGGTGCTGCTCGACGAGCCCACCGCCGGCCTCGACCCGCTCGGCCGCGAGGAGATGCTCGCCCTCGTCGCCCGCCTCGGCGGGCTGGGCATATCGGTGCTCCTCGCCACCCACCTCCTCGACGACGTCCAGCAGGTGTGCGAGCACGTGATCATGCTCGACGGGGGGCGCCTCGTGGTGTCCGGCGCCACAGGCTCGTTGCTCGAGGGCACCGGCGCCCTCACGATCGACGTGGGCGTCGACACCCAGCCCCTGCTGGCCAAGCTGCGCGCCAGCTCGCTGGTGGCTGAGGTGGTCCACGGAGTGGTCGAGGTCCAGATCACGAGCGACGACGACCTCGACCTCGTGCGCGACGCGGTGGCCGAGCTCGGCCTGCCGCTGCACCGCATGTCGTCGACCCTCACCTCGCTCGACGACGTGTTCCTCGACCGCGCCGGGATCGTGCGGTCGTGACCGGCGCCGTCTACGACCGCGGGTACCGCCCGTTCGAGGGTCAGCGGGGCGGCCGGGCCCAGGCGCGCGCCGCCCTCCTGCGGGCATCGATCAGGCGGGCCATCGGCCTGCGCCGGCCCTGGCGCCAGAAGGTGGCGCCGTTCGTGCTGCTGGCCATCGCGGTGGTGCCGGCCATCGTCAACGTCGGCGTGAAGTACCTCACCCGCGACACCCCCGCCTCCGACATCGACTTCATCACCTACCGCGACTACGTCGGCGTCTCAAACGCGCTGCTGGTGTTCGTGGCCCTCACCGCGCCCGACATCATCTGTCCCGACCGGCGCCAGCGGGTCCTGCCGCTCATCTTCGCCAGGCCCCTCACCGACGTCGACTACGTGCTGGCCAAGGTCGGCGCGATGGCCTCGATCCTCTTCGCGTTCTCCTACCTGCCGCAGGTGGTGCTGTTCGTGGGGCAGATGCTCGTGAGCGAGGACGGCGCCCTGCGCTACCTCCGCGACAACGCCGAGATCCTCTGGCAGGTGCCCGTCGCGGTCGCCCTGCTCTCGTTCTTCTACGCCGTGGTCGGCGTGGCCGTGGCGTCGCTCACCTCGCGCCGGATCATCGCCGGCGCCACGATCGTCGGGCTGTTCCTCGTGTCGTCGATCGTCTCCGCGATCCTGGTCGGGCCTGACGAGGACGAAGCCACCTCGATCGGCCCGCCCGCCACCATCGTCACCGAGGAAGGCGAGACCATCGAGATGCCCAGGCCGCGGTCCAGGCTGCGCATCGAAGAGGAAGACCCGACGGCCGCGCCCCTCGTCAACATGCTCGGCCTGCCGCTCATCCTGCGCGACCTCGTGTTCCTCGGCGAGATCGACGACGACCACCCCATGTCGGGGCTGGCCAACGGCGGTGCGTACGCGGTGGCGGTCTACCTCGTGATCGTCACCGCCGCCTCCGCAACGCTGCTGATCCGCTACGACGAGGTGGAGCGGTGACCGACCCCACCGACGCCCCGCCCCCGCCCCCGCCCCCGCCCGGTGCTCCCGAAGCCCTCGACCCGGCCTTCGTCGCCGAAGCCACCGTCACCGCGCACGACGTGTCCGTGTGGTTCGGCCAGAAGGTGGCGCTCTCCGAGCTCAGCTGCTCCTTCGGTCCGGGCGTCACCGGCCTCCTGGGGCCCAACGGCGCCGGCAAGACCACCCTCATGCGGGCGATCACGGGGCTGCTCTCGGTCAACCAGGGGCAGGTGCGCGTCGACGGCCGCGACCCCCGGGCCGACCGGTCAGTGTTCCGTCGGGTGGCGCTGGTGCCCGAAGACGACGCCGTGCCCAACGGGCTGACGCCGCGGCAGCTGTGCCGCTACGTCGCCGACCTCCACCGGGTGGAGGACCGGTCGATCGTGGAGTGGGCGCTGCACGCCGTGGAGATGACGAGCGTCGCCGACCGGGCCATGGTGGGCTTCAGCAAGGGGATGCGCCAGCGCTCCAAGGTCGCGGCGGCGCTGGTCACCAACCCCCTGGTGCTGGTGCTCGACGAGCCCCTCAACGGCGCCGACCCCGTGCAGCGGCTCCGGCTCATCGAGCTCTTCCGACGCCTCGGCGCCGAGGGCCGCACGGTGATCGTCAGCTCCCACGTGCTGCACGAAGTCGAGTCGATGGCCGAGCGGGTGATCGTCGTGGTGCGGGGCCGGCTGGCGGCGGCGGGCAGCCGCCGCGCCATCCGCGACGCCATGAACGACGTGCCCCGCCAGGTGCTCGTGCGCTCCGCGGAGCCCCGGTCGCTCGCCGCGGCCCTCGTCGGCCTGGAGGCGGTGGCCGGCATCTCCGTCGACGGCAGCGACCTCGTCATATCCACCACCCGCGCCGGCGACCTGGCGCTGGCCCTGCCCCGCACCGCCCGCGACATCGGGGTGCGCCTGCACGAGGTCCGCCCGCTCGACGACTCGCTCGAGAGCCTGTTCCGCCAGCTGGTGTCATGACCACCGCTCACACCGACCTCCGCCGACGCCACCCGCTGGTGGCCCTCGTCGACTACACGCTGCGAGCGTCGCTGCCCGGCCGCCGCTGGATCGGGATCCTCCTGCCCTGCCTGGCCGCACTGCTCTTCGGGGCCCTGGTGCAGGCGATCGCCGGCGACCCCGTTGATGGCTTCGCCCACGTGGCCGCGGAAGCGCTGTTCGGGCTGGTGATGCCGGTCACGTGCCTCGTGGTCGGCGACGCGGTGCTCGGCTCGGAGATCCGCTCGGGCTCCTTCACCTTCACGTGGATGTCACCGCTGCCGACGTGGCAGATCGTCCTCGGCCGCTGGATCGGCGGAACCGTCGTCGCCGCCGGGTGCCTGGCGGTGTCGTTCGC
>DATCYI010000033.1:0-6115 GCA_036570385.1 Acidimicrobiales bacterium
GGAAGTTCAAGCCGGTGTCGTAGCTGCGCCCGAGCTCCGCGGCGGCGCGCCACAGCTCGTCGCTGCATGCCGTGTGCCCGACGACCATGGACCAAGCCTGGATTCGTCCATCGTCGTGATTGCGGTGCTGAGACAGCACCGCCTCCAGGTTGGCGATCGCCTCGTCGGTGGACTGCCGGTACACCTCGGGCTCCGGCGGGAGGTCCCAGACCCAACGACCGATCCGACCGCGGATGCCGGCCTCGAGGAGGCCATCCACCACCGCGTCCACGTAGCGCACCGTGCCTGCCTCCAGGAACGACGTTGTCCCGGATCGCAGCATCTCGGCTGCCGCGAGCTGAGCCGACAGGCGCTCGTCGGCCTCGCCGTGGACGGCGTAGAGCTGGCAGAGCCAGACGTAGACGTTCTCCTCGAAGGGCGTGCTGTCCGGCACGTAGCCCCTCGTGAGCGGCTCGCCGGTGATGTGGTAGTGGGTGTTGACCATCCCAGGCACCACCGCGAAGCGCTCCCCCCTGATCGTCTCCTTGCCGCGGAAGCGCGCCGTCACATCGGCCGTCTGGCCGACTGCGACCACGTGGCGCCCATCGATGGCGACCGCGCCATCTCGGAAGACCTCTCGTTCCTCGTTCATCGTCACCACCACTGCGCCGGTGATGAGGGTGTCGACCGGCTGCTGCTCGGAAGCGGGCGCGGGTGCTGCGGTTGCCATCGGGGACTCCTAGTGCTCTGGGGTTCAGGGGATGGGACGGGCCGCCAAGACGGCGAACACGGGTGAGAGCCCGAGGTCCACAGGTGGACCCAGCCCGGCGCCGGCGCACCATTCCTCCAGCTGGCGACGGCGGACGAGGCGACCGCGGCGCGTATTGGCCAGGGTCACGAGATCCATCGACGCCACTCGATCGCCGCCGTCGCTGCGCTCACGGAGGTAGTCGGCCACCACCACCACACCGCCGGAGCGCAGCGATCGGCCGGCAAGAGCCACTAGCGCGCCCGCTTGCTCGGGCGCCACGAGGCGCAGGACGTGCGCCAGGACCACGATGTCGGCTCCGGAGCCGAGTGCCTCCGATGTCACCGCTGCCAACGACCGCGGGTCGGCTTCCACGAACCGACAGCGGTCGACCACCGAGTGATCGCGACCGTGCGCGGCCGCGACGTCGAGCAGCGGCTGCCGGTCGAGCAGGGTGGCGGTGGCCCCTGGCAAGCGCTCGAGGAGGGCGATCGACCAGGCCCCGCCGCCGGCGCCGAGGTCCGCGATCCGGAGGTCGGGGCGGTCGACCAGGCCGAGCGAGTCGACTACCGCGGCGGCCACGGACCGCTGCAGGCCGAAGGTTGCCCGGGCCAATGGAGCGTGGAAGACCTCGTCCTCGTCGTCGACCGGATGGGGCGGCTCAGCACCGCGAACTACGTCGGCGAGCGCAGGCCAGTTGTCGACCAGTCCGGGGGACAGCCGCAACAGCTCGCCGAGATATCCGGGGCGTTCGGGCGAGAGCTGGGCGGCCGAAGTGGCAGACAGGGTAAACCGTTGGCCATCCATCTGCAGTAGGCCGCAGCCAGCCAGAGGTCGGCACAGCGTCTCCAGCCGTGCTGCGGGTGCATCGCACCGATCGGCCAGCACCGCCAGGTCGAGACCGGCAGGCTCGTCGGCCAGTGCAGCGAAGATGCCGAGCTCGACTGCGGCCACCGCCGCGAACCATCCCACCGCACCGTCGATGAGCGTCCACACCGTCTCCGAGTGCGCCGCCGTGCGCGGCGCGGGCACTTCAGGCGTGGTCATCTGCAGGCCAGTGCGCTCGATAGCGCCGGCCGAGCCACCGGTTGAGCTGTCGGAGCGTCTCCTCCTGCCAGGAGTACCGGCCGCGCGGAGCAAACCGCGATCGCAGGCCGACCTGGACCATGGCGTCCGCGTGCACATCCTCGCGGTTGAAGTTGTCGACGCCGTCCTCGGCCATCACCAGCAGCTGCTCGAACAGCGGGTGCTGCAGCGCCTCCGCGTCGAAGCAGTAGCTGATGTCGATCGTGATGGACTCCGGACCCTGCGGCGTGATGATGAAGTAGGCGATCTCGTCGGGCACCACCGCCAGGGCGAGGGTTGGCGGGATCAGGATGAACAGGCCCCGCTGCCGCTCCTCGTCCGTGAGATGGGGAAACACCGGCAGGATGCACTTCTGGGTCGGGTTGAAGGACCCGTCGATGTGGGTGAAGCGCTGGATGCGCGCCACGGCCGCATCGCCGTCGTCCCACTCGAGGTAGTCGTTCATGTCGCTCGGGGCGAACGTCTGCAACGGTCCATGCAGACGGCTGGCGTGGTAGGGATCGTTGAAGTTCTCGAGCATCACCTTCCAGTTCCAGGGAAGGTCCGGAAGGGTCTTGCCGGTGCGGGTGACCGCCTCGGGCAGCCGGTAGTTCCTGAGCAGCTGGTCGACCTTGGCCAGGCCGGGTGCCAGCGGTGGCGGGGCGGCCGCGAACGAGGTGAAGACAAAGCCGTTCCACACCTCGACCGGCAGCGAGGGCAGGCCGTTCTGGGACTTGTCGAAGCCCTCGGCTCGCTCCATCGCTGGCGCACCAAGGAGGCGCCCGTCGAGCGAATAGCTCCAGTGGTGGTAGGGGCAGGTGAACTTGCTGCAGGTCCCCGCGCCCTCGGCCACCACCATGCCGCGGTGCTGGCACACGGCCGAGAGGACTCGCAGCTCGCCCTCCCGGTCCCTCGTGAGGATGAGCGGCTCGTCGATGACGCTGATCGTGCGGAAGTCGCCGGGCTCGGGCACCTGGTCGGCACGGCCCACGCAGAGCCAGTCATTGCCGAAGATCGCCTCCCGCTCGAACTCCCAGATCTGGGTCGACGTGTAGAGCTCAGGTGGCAGGCTCCGTGATGCGGACACCGGCCCGGTCGACTCATCGAAGGCCGCGAGCATCGAAGCCCGATCGGAAAGTGTGTCGGTCATCTGGGCATACCTCCGTGAGATCGTGGACCGCTGATCCGTGCGCGCATCAGGGCACCAGGACGACCTTCCCGGCGATGGCGCCGGCCTCGGCCCGCCGGTGGGCCTCGCGCACGTCGTCCAGCGGCAGCTCGCAGTCGACGATCGAGGGCATCCCGGCATCCCAGACGAATCGCAGCATCTCGTCGAACTCGGCCTGGTGGTAGGGATCCGACCCGATCAGTCGGATGCCGAAGTGGTAGGCGTGGGTGAGGTCGAAGGTCGCCGCGCCCCCGGTCGTGGTGCCGCAGAACACCATCCGCCCCTGCGGCCGCAGCGCGTGGAGGGACGCCTGGAACAGAGCGGGCCCCACGTGGTCGAACACGAGGTCGATCCCGTCCCCGCCAGCCGCCTCTCGAGCAGCCCCGGCGAGATCGGGCGTGGTGGTGCTGTTGATGACGGCGTCGGCTCCCAGAGCCTCGGCGTGCTCGAGCTTCGCGGCGGAGCGACCGGTGACGATCACGCGCGCACCCGCCCGCTTGGCGATGAGGACAGCCGCGCTGGTCACGCCACTGCCGGCACCGTGCATCAAGACGGTCTCTCCGGCGCGGAGCTCGCCGGCCACCACCAGGCCGTGCCACGCCGTGGCGTACACGGTGGGGATCGTCGCCGCGTCGGCATCGGAAACGTGAGCGGGCACCGCGTGCACGTGCGACGCCGGTACGACGCAGCACTCGGCGTAGCCGCCTGGAGCGCTAGCGCCGACCACGCGGACGGCGGCGCAGAAGCCGTCACGCCCGGCGACGCACGCCGCGCACGAGCCGCACTGCAGCGCGGGGTTGACTAGGACGCGGCGCCCGACCAGTGCCCGGTCGACACCGGGACCCACCGCCGAGACCGTCCCCGCCACGTCCATCCCCGCGATGTGCGGCAGAGCGAAGCCGGGCAGGAGTGCGGGTCCGCGCCGCTGGAGGATGTCGAGGTGGTTGATCGCGGCGGCCGCCACCTCGAGCAGCACCTCGCCCGGACCCGGTGAAGGGTCTGGCACCTCCCGCACCTCGAGCACGTCGATGGCACCGAACGTCTCATAGACCGCCGCTCGCATGGATCCCCCCGGTTCCGCGTCTTGTACAGTGCTACTGTATTCTGTAGAGTTAGGATGCACAAGCGCGAGTTTGTACACTCACCACATGCCCGCCGCGCCGCAGGTCTCGCCCGACGGCTTCGGCTCCGCCCTGCGCCGGAGACGCATCGAGGCCGGTCTCACGCTGCGGGACCTCGCCGCACGCGTCGACCTGTCACCGTCGTTCCTCAGCCAGGTGGAGCGCGACATCACCCGGCCCCGGCTCGCCACCCTTCAGCGCATAGCGGAGGCGTTCGACACATCGATGCACGCCCTCCTCGGCGCCGCCGATCCGACCCCGGCGGTGAGCGTGGTGCGCGCCGGCGAGGGGGTTCGGCTGCTCCACGATGGAGACCCGGAGCACGGCGTCGCCCGTGCCCTCGTTCACCAAGGTCGTGACATCGAGGCGATCGAGGTCAGCGGGGCGCCGCCCGACTTCGCAGAGCCGTACTCCCATCCAGGTGCAGAGTTGCTCTACGTGGTCAGCGGCGAGGTCGAGGTCGAGGTCTCCGGTGAGGTGCACCGGCTCGGCGTCGGGGACGCGGTCAGCTACCGCGCCGAAGCGCCTCATCGCACCCGGCACCTGAGCGGTGACGTCAGGCTGCTGATCGTCAACGCGCCGCGGCACTGAGCGAGGCCTCGCTCGAACCGCGGCGCCGGCATCAGTTGTGGACTGCGTCCATGAGGCGACGCACCAGCTTGCCGGGGTCCGGGGATCCCCACACGTTGCGACCGAAGGCCACGCCCGCTCCACCCGCGGCGATCACGCTGCTGGCGACCGCTACAACGGCGTCCTCGTCGTCCATCTTCGGACCGCCGAGGGCGACCACGGGTACGGGGCAGCCGGCCACGACCTCAGCGAACTCCGCCGGGTCTTGGGGGCACACCGTCTTGATGATGTCGGCGCCCAGCTCCGCACCCAGCCGGGCCGCCTTGACGATGTTCTCGACCGACCACTCCACCGCGCGACCGAAGCCGCCGGGGATCATCTCGGCCATCACGGGGAGCCCGACCATCTCGCACTCCGTGCAGACGGCCGCCAGCCGCTGCAGGGACAGGTGCTCGTCGGCCGCACCCGGGTAGCCGAGCACGACCACGGCGTCGGCGCCGATGGTGAGCGCCTCCTCGACGCCGTGGAGCAGACCGCTCACGTCGTCGGCGGGAAAGCCGCCGAGCTCGGAGACGCCGCCGTCGAGGCGCAGCACGAGGCCGGCGTCCGCGAACACTCCGGGGTAGGCGCGAGCCACGTGCCAGGTGGCCAGGACGCTGTCGGGAGCGGCGGCCCCGATGTCGATCATCGGCTGGCCGAGCGGCGGGCCGGAGCCCATGTACGCGGCGTGGTCGAGGGCGACGAACACGCCACGACCGTCGGCCCCGAAGAGGTGGTGCGCCCGACGCTGCTTGCCTGCGCCTATGGCCGAGGGGAATGCGGGGATGGTCATGGTGCTGCGGTCGCTCCTGAGATCTGTCGTTGGAAGTCGGTACCGTCCCAGTAGTCGACCCGGTGGGCGATGTGGCCATCGATCACGCGGAACCGGAACATGCCTCGGATGGTGACGGGGTGGACGGTGCCGGTGGGGGCGGTCCACTCGAAGCGCATCGTGTAGGCGGCAGCGGCTCGTTCGCCGCTGACGATGAGGTCCTCGACCTCATAGTGCAGGCCCCGAAACTCCTCAAGGAAGCGGGGCAGCCTCTCGCCGTACGCGACGCGTCCGCGCAAGCTGTTGCCGAGGGACGAGGTGTGCTCGTTGACGAAGTCCTCGGCGACCAGCTCGACCGCTCGGGCGGCATCGCCGGCGTTGATCGCGTCCAAGTAGGCGACGACCGCTTGCGTCGTCGCCTCCGCGCTCACGACCCGTCGCCCCAGAGGTCCCGGATCGTCGAGAACACCTTCTGGTTGTGGGAGAACTCCACGACGTTGCCGTCGGGATCGAGGGCGGCGCAGATGTAGCCGATGTGGGCCGCCATCTCCTTGGGCTCCCACTGCAGGCAGCCCATCTCCCGGGCGCGGTCGGCCATGCGATCGACGTCCTCTCGGGAGGGCAGCTCGATCCCCACGTGTGCGAACGGGGTG
>DATCYI010000034.1:0-4926 GCA_036570385.1 Acidimicrobiales bacterium
CGCGCCGCCGTCGGGCTCGTTCTCGCGGGCGCGCATGCGCCCCTCCCAGCCACGGGGCAGCTCGATGCGGACACCGGTGCCTTCGAGCTTCATCGCACCTGCTCCTCAGCGTCGCCCGCGTCGTCTACGTCGAGTGCCCCAGCGGCACGCGCGGCGACCACATCGTCGCCGTAGAGGCTGGCGTGGCCGGGCGTGATGCCGGCCCGGCGCAGCTCGTCCTCGGCCAGCTGGTCGAGGCGCTTGGCCGCGGCCTTCTTGCCCCGCTGCCACGACTCGCCCTCGTTGGCGGCGAGGTCGTCGAGCGCCTGGTTGAGGAGGTTGCGGACCTGGTCCCACGTGCCCGCGGCACCCTCGCCGAGCACCCGCTCGGTGGGGCCGTCGACGAGCACGAAGTAGGGCGCCACCGGGATCGAGTACGCCTCCCAAGCGTCGTTGGTGAGCACGACGGGAACGGTGGCCGGCGCCAGCTCCTGCACGCGGCCGAGGCTCTCGTGGGACGGCGCCTTCACGACGATGACCGGCCGCACGTCGGCCCGCAGGCCGAGCGATGCCGGTGCGCTGAAGGCCTCCCAGAAGTCCTGGCAGGTCAGGCAGCCGCTCGAGAGGAACACGAGCAGCGTGCGGTGGGCCACGCCGGCGATGGCGACGCTCGTGGGGTCGCCGTTGGGGTCGACGCCGACGAGGTCGTCGACCTCGTTCGACGCGCCCTCGCCACGCGGCAGCGACACGCCCGGGCGCACCTGGAACGACGGCGACGTGGAGCGCGAGCGCCCTCCCCCGGCGCCGTGCTCGTGTGAGCTGCCGTCCTCACCGATGCCCAGCTCGTGGAGAGCCCGGAGGATCTCGGCGTGACTGCGCAGCAGTCCGACGACCAGCAGGGCGAGGACGGCCACGACGACGCCCAGGGCGACGACGATCGCTGTCTCCATCAGCTGCTCTGGTCCCAGCCGAAGAAGGTGTCGCCGGGGTCGCCGTAGCTGAACTCGGAGTGGTGGCCGCTGCTGTCGAGCACGTTCTTCAGGTACCACCGGTTCCCGCGCACCACACCGATGCCGGTGGAGCCGTCGCCGTTCCAGTCGCCGGTGACGGGGATGTCCTCGGGGCGGGCCCAGGGGAACTCTGTGTCGTGCGGGCCGCCGTCGAGCGTGTTCTTGAGGTACCACCGGCCGCCGCGGCGGATGCCGACGCCGGTGCGCCCGTCTCCGTCCCAGTCGCCCACCAGCGGCACGTCCTCGGGCCGGCCCCAGTCGAACTGGATCTCGTGCGGCGTGTCGTCGAGCCGGTTCTTGAGGAACCAGGTGTGGCCCCGCCGCAGGCCGACCGTGTCGCGCCCGTTGGCGTTCCAGTCACCGACCAGCGGGATGTCCTCCGGCCGGCCCCAGTCGAAGATGTGGTCGGGGGCGCCGGCGGACGCGCTGTTGCGCAGGATGAAGGTGCGGCCGCGGCGCACGCCGATGCCGACGTTGCCGTCGCCGTCCCAGTCGCCGATCAGCGGCACGTCGCCGGGCTGGCCGTAGCTGAAGGTGTTCTCGGGAGCGCCCTCGGACTGGGTGTGGCGCAGCTTCCACACGCCGTCCTTGAAGGCGATGAGGTCGGCCGGCGCGGGCTTGATGACCGGCTCGTGGAGGCAGGGAGCGTCGTGGAAGCGGGTGTTGTTGTCGGTGGCGACGGAGCGGGTGCACGACGCGTCGAACGACCACGGCGGCGAGCACGAGATGACCCGGCAGATGATCGGGCCGACGCAGCGCGTGGCCTGGTTGCACTGGCCGTAGCGGAAGCGGGTGCAGCCGGCCTTGCGGTTGCCGCAGTTGCCGTTGGCGCAGCCGCAGGGCGTGCCCGAGCACTCGCCGCCGCAGAGGCCGCTGCCGCCACAGCCGCAGCCGCCGCAGCCGGCGTTGCAGTCCATGTAGTAGCGGGGGGCGCCGGTGCCGCAGAAGCCGGAGCCGTCGGCCTTCCACCAGCCGGCCATGATCGACCCGGGCGGGCAGCGGTTCTCGCCGTTGAGCGTGCAGCAGAACTCGGTGTAGCCGTCGCAGCAGCGAGAGCCGCAGTTGCAGCGACTGCCGGAGCAGGAGCACACGGCCGCATAGGCCGAGCCGGGCTTCAGCGCATAGGCGGTGGGGGCGGCGGCCAGCGCGCTGCCGACCAGGGCAGAGCGCCGCAGGAACCCCCGGCGATCGGAGTGGCGAGCCAGGAAGGAGCTCACCGAGGACACGAGCTGCTGTGTTGCCACGGCCACCGACTGTAGCGAAGTGCCCGAACCGGCCGGGTCCGGCGTCACCAGCGAGAGCCACCGGAGCGCGTCGAATGGTGTCAGACACCATTCGACGCGCTAGCGGGAGATGCGGGTCGAGAGCTCTGCGCCAGTACGATGCTCCGGCTCATGGCGACCGACGACCTCCCCATCCTGGTCATCGCGCCAGACCGCTCGGTGCCCCGTCGGCTCCAGGCCGTCTGGCGCTACCGCGAGCTCCTCGTCGGCCTCGTCCGCAAGGAGCTCAAGGTCAAGTACAAGGACAGCAGCCTCGGGTTCTTCTGGTCGATGCTGAACCCCGCGATGTACCTCGCGGTGTTCTACGTCGTGTTCCAGATCATCCTCGGCAGCGGCATCCCGTACTTCGCGATCTACCTGCTGTCGGGCCTGCTGGCCTGGAACCTGTTCAACGGCAGCGTCACCGCCGCCACCGGCTCGATCGTCAACAACGGGTCGCTGGTGAACAAGGTGTACTTCCCACGCGAGATCCTGCCGCTGTCGACGGTGGGCGCGAACCTCGTGCACTTCTTCCTGCAGACGCTCGTGCTGCTCGCGGCGCTGGTGATCTTCCGCTACGACGTCGCCTTCGAGTACCTCTGGCTGGTGATCCCGGCGCTCGCCGTGCTGCTGGTGCTGGCCGCCGGCTTCGGCATCCTCTTCGCCGCGCTCAACGTCTATGCCCGCGACCTCCAGCACCTCCTCGAGCTCGTGATGCTGGCCTGGTTCTGGCTGACGCCGATCGTCTACGCCTGGCAGCTCCCGGCCGACAAGCTCAGCGAGAGCGGCCTGTCGACGAGCCTCACGCTGCTCAACCCGATCGTGCCGATCGTGATCAGCCTGCAGCGCGGCATCTGGGGCACCGACCGCTTCGTCGGCACCGACGGCGTCACCAACTTCGTGCTGCCCGACGGCAGCCCGCTCTGGTACCTGCGCAACCTCGCCATCGTGGGCGTCATCGCCGTCGGGCTCTTCATCGCCGCGGTGAAGACCTTCGGGCGGCTCGAGGCCAACTTCGCCGAGGAGCTCTAGGTGTCGACGCGATGACCACCGCCATCTCGATCGACGGCGTCTCGAAGCGCTTCCGCATCAACCAGGACCGGCAGAGCTCGCTCAAGGAGCGCGCCGTCCACCTCGGCCGCAAGAAGCGCGGCTTCAAGGACTTCTGGGCCCTGCGCGACATCAACCTCGACATCGAGGAGGGCGAGACGATCGGCCTCCTCGGCCACAACGGCTCGGGGAAGTCCACGCTGCTCAAGTGCGTCGGCGGCATCCTCAACCCCACCGCCGGCGAGATCCGGGTGCGGGGTCGCATCGCCTCGCTGCTAGAGCTGGGCGCCGGCTTCCACCCCGACCTCACCGGCCGCGAGAACGTCTTCCTCAACGCCTCGATCCTCGGCATGGCGCGGCGCGACATCGAGAAGCGCTTCGACGACATCGTCGCCTTCGCCGAGCTCGAGCCGTTCATCGACGAGCAGGTGAAGCACTACTCGTCCGGCATGTACGTGCGCCTCGGCTTCGCCGTGGCGATCAACGTGGAGCCCGACGTGCTGCTCGTCGACGAGGTGCTCTCCGTCGGCGACGAGGCGTTCCAGCAGAAGTGCCTCGAGAAGGTGCGCGGGTTCCAGCGAGACGGCCGCACGATCATCTTCGTGTCGCACGCCACCGACCTCGTCCGCCGCATCTGCGACCGCGTGATGGTTCTCGACCACGGCGACCCGATCATCACCGCCGACCCCACCACCGCCATCCTCGCCTTCCGCGAGAAGCTGCTCGGCGGCGACAACCTCGACAGCGACCACGTCATCGCCCACGGCCACCGCGTCACCCGCACGATCCGCATCGAAGACGTGCAGGTGCGCTGGCCCGACTCGGCGCAGCGCCGCTCCGTCGGCCCCGGCGAGAACGTCACCGTGGCCGTGCGCTACGAGTGCGACGAGCCAACCGACGACGTCGCCTTCGCCATGGCGCTGCGCAGCATCGACGACGTCACCGTCTACGGCTGCAACACCGACGTGCTCGACCAGCGCATCGACAAGGTCGAGGGATCGGGCTGGGTCACCTTCGAGCTGCCGTCCATCGCCCTGGTCGACGGCACCTACCTGATCGACGTCGGCATACACACCCACGACATCGTCACCGAGTACGACTTCGTCCAGGAAGCCGGCCGGATCACGGTGGTCGGCGGCCCCGGCGTAGCCGGCATAGCCGACCTGACGGCGCAGGTTTCGCTCTCGAAGCAGAGCTTCGAGAGCGAGTCTTAACGACTCGCTCGGCTGCGCCTCGCTCGCGTGGGAGCTGCGGGCGGCGGAGCCACCCTTCGCTGGGATCGCCAGCCTTCGGCCGGCGACGAGGGGCCGGGGGGACCCGCCCCTCGTGCTCCCCACTGAACCCGCTGCCTACTCAGCCGGCCGTTGGGCCCTCTGCGGCCTGTCTTGCGACTTGGCGGGCTGCTCTTAGCTCGCGCGCGCGCTCGGCTACGGCTGCCTCTATTGCTTCGCGTGTGGCGGGGAGGTCCTGCAGCGCCAGCGGTGGCGGGTAGGCCGACGGGTCGATCTGGAGCTCCGGGCCCGCGGCTGGGCCCGCGCCCTGCGCTGAGGTGGACGGGGTCGGAGCGGCGACCAGCCGGCGCTCGATGCGGGCCGGGTCGGCGCCGCTCGCGGTGAGGGCGTCGG
>DATCYI010000035.1:0-3953 GCA_036570385.1 Acidimicrobiales bacterium
AGCGTGGCGTCGTCGGCGTGGGGCTGCGGGCCCGCGGCGGGGCCGTCGAGCTCGCCGCTCGTCGGGCGATCGGACACGGCTACTCGCCTTGGAGGCGCCGGGCCTGCTCGTCGGCGACAAGCGCGTCGACGACGTCGTCGAGCTCGCCCGCGAGCACCTTGTCGAGCTTGTGGAGCGTGAGGCCGATCCGATGGTCGGTGACCCGGTTCTCCTTGAAGTTGTAGGTGCGCACCTTCTCCGACCGGCCGCCGCTGCCCACCTGACCCTTGCGGGCCGCAGACGCCTCAGCCGCCTGCTCGTCCTGGCGGGCCTTCAGGAGCCGGGCCCGCAGGACGGTGAGGGCCTTGGCCCGGTTCTGGATCTGGCTCTTCTCGTCCTGCATGGCGACGACGATGCCGGTGGGCAGGTGGGTGACCCGCACCGCGGAGTCGGTGGTGTTGACGCTCTGGCCGCCGGGGCCCGACGAGCGGTAGACGTCGAACTTGAGGTCCTTGTCCTCCAGCGCCACGTCGACCTCCTCGGCTTCGGGCAGCACCATCACGGTGGCCGACGAGGTGTGGATCCGGCCCTGGCTCTCGGTGACCGGCACCCGCTGGACGCGGTGCACGCCCGCCTCCTGGTGCATCCGGGGCCACACGCCCTCGCCCTTCAGCATGAAGGTGATGTCGTTGAAGCCGCCCATGTCGGACGGGTCGGAGCCGAGGACCTCGAGCTTCCAGCCCATCCGCCCGGCGTACGCCTGGTACATCTCGAACAGGTCGCGTGCGAAGAGGTTCGCCTCCTCGCCGCCCTCGGCGCCGCGCACCTCGACGATGACGTTCTTGCCGTCGTTGGGGTCCTTCGGCAGGAGCAGGATCTTCAGCTCGGCCTCGAGGCGCTCGATGTCGGCTTCGGCCTCGGAGACCTCGAGCCGCATGACCTCGCGGTCGTCCCCGTCGAGGTCGGTGAGCATCTCCTTGGCCGTCTCGAGGTCGTCGGTGCGCTGGCGCAGCTCCCGTGACCGGGTGACCAGCTGCTCGAGCTCGCGGTACCGGCGGGTGACGTCTTGGTACCGGCTCTGGTCGGCGATGAGCTCGGGGTCGGCCATGCGCGCCTCGACGTCGTCGAACTCTCGTTCCAGCGAGCGCAGCTTCTCCAACACGGGTTCAGGCTACTGGCCGACCAGCGCGCTCAAGATCTGTGGGCGTGAGAGCACGCAATGCGTGCTCTCACGCCCACAGATCTCGGGTTCAGAGGCGCCAGTCGCCTTCCAGGGCGACGACCTCGGCCGGGTCGGCGAGGCGGGCGGCGAGGTCGCGGGTGACCGGGTGGGCGTCGCGGGCGGGGACGACCAAGAGCAGGCGCGCGTCCGGGTCGATGGCGAGCCGGGCGTCGGCCGCTGCGGGCACCAGGTCGAGGTCGACGCCGACGGAGCATGCGACGACGACCGCTGCGCCGTGGGCATCCTCGCCCAGAGCCACCGCTACGGCGCGGTCGCGCAGGTTGGGACGGGGCACCGCTCCCTCGATCGGCCGCAGTCGGACCAGGCCGAGCCGGCCGGGATCGGCGACGAGACGGGCTCTGAGCCACCGCTCCGGTGCGAGCTGGTTGAGGGGGTGCGGCTCCGCACCGGCTCGGCGCAGGGAGCGCACGATCTCGACGGCGCGCCCGAGCTGGTCGATGGGGCTGAGCGAGCCGTGGAGCATCCCTGTGAGCTCCCGATCGGCTTGGCCGACGCCCACCTCGAGCAGCGGTTCCTCGATCGGCTCACCGACGGTGGTGTGGCCATGGACGATCCGCGCCACCTCGAGGCCGTTCACCTCGCCCCGCACGATGCCGCCCTCGACGACGACCTCGAGATCAGCGTCGACGAGCAGCTCGGCGAGGTCGGGGGCTGGCAGCGACGACGCGGGCACCGGCACCGCGGCGGGTGCGGTCGGCACGAGCGACCGGCCCTCGACGCTCCAGACGCGAGGGGGCGGGGCGAACAGAGCTGCACGACGGGCGATGACGCCAGCGGCATCGGCGTCGTCGACGACGATCTCGACGGACGACGCCCCCTGACGCCCGGCTACGACCAGTGCCGAGCCGAACGACCCGATGGGGTTCTCGTCGAGCAGCACCCATGCCACGGGCGGTTCGCCTGCGAGCAGGGCAGCACCCCCCGGGAACGACCCGTCCACCAGCTCGACCCCCGGCAGATGAGCCCCCACCAGCGCCCGAAGCTTCCCAAGGAGCAGAGCGGAACGAGAGGAGGAGTCAGCCGTCATGACGAGGGGTTCAGCTCGCTAGGAGATGTGCACCGGAAGCGCTGGCGGGGGCGTGGGGGCAGAGGCTCCGCCGGAGCCCCCACCACGTGAGCGATCCGGCTCCGCCGGTCGCTCACGACAAGCCCTCAGCGTCCGCCGAAGGCGGACACACCAGAACTCGTCGCCGAAGCTCTGCTTCGGCGACGAAATCAGCCCTTGCGGCGCTTGCCGTAGCGGCGCTCGAAGCGATCGATGCGGCCACCGGTGTCCACCAGCTTCTGCTTGCCCGTGTAGAAGGGGTGGCACTCGCTGCAGAGCTCGGAGGTGAGGTTCGCCTTGGTGGACCGGGTGGTGAACGTGTTCCCGCAGGAGCAGGTCACGGTGGCTTCCACGTAATCGGGATGGATGTCGGCGCGCATGGCGATCTCCGTCAGAGGTTCTCTCGGGGGCTTGGGAAGGTTACCGGGGGCGGGCCTGGATCGCTACCTGGCCCGCCCCCGGCGCCTCAGCCTGCGGTCTTGCCGATCTCCTTGAGGAACTCGGCGTTGGACTTGAAGGTCTTCATGCGATCCGTGAGCAGCTCGAGGCCGGCGCCGCCGCTGCCCTCGTTGGCCATGCCGGACAGCACCCGGCGGAGCTTCCAGACCTGCTGGAGCTGGGTGCCGAGGAACAGGAGCTCCTCGTGCCGAGTCGACGAGGCGTCGACGTCGATGGCCGGGTAGATCCGGCGCTCGGCGAGGCGGCGATCGAGGCGCAGCTCCATGTTGCCGGTGCCCTTGAACTCCTCGAAGATCACCTCGTCCATGCGGCTCCCGGTCTCGACGAGAGCGGTGGCGAGGATGGTGAGGCTGCCGCCCTCCTCGATGTTGCGGGCGGCGCCGAAGAACTTCTTGGGCGGGTAGAGCGCCCCGGTGTCGATGCCACCCGACATGACCCGACCCGTGGTGGGCGCCGAGAGGTTGTAGGCGCGGGCGAGGCGGGTGATGCCGTCGAGGATGATGACGACGTCGTTGCCGTCCTCGACGAGGCGCTTGGCCCTCTCGATCGCCAGCTCGGCGACCTGGGTGTGCTCCTCGCTGGGGCGGTCGAACGTCGAGCCGATCACCGTGGAGCGCTCGCCCTTGAGCCAGCGCTTCATGTCGGTGACCTCCTCCGGGCGCTCGTCGACGAGCAGCACGAAGAGGTGGACCTCGGGGTTGTTGCGCTCGATCGACCGGGCGATCTCCTTCATGATCGTGGTCTTGCCCGCCTTGGGAGGCGACACGATCAGGCCGCGCTGGCCCTTACCGATCGGCGAGATGAGGTCGATGATCCGCGACGTCATGTTGGTCGGGTCATCGGCCCGCTCGAGGGTGAGCTTCTCGTCGGGGAAGAGCGGGGTCAGGTCCTCGAAGCGGCTGCGGTTGCGGGCCTCCTCCGGGTCGACGCCGTTGACCGAGTCGATCCGCAGCAGCGCGGGGTTCTTCTCGTTGCGCAGGGCGGGACGGCTGGCGCCGACGATGTGGTCGCCCTTGCGGAGGCCGAACTGCCGGGCTTGCTTGACCGAGATGTAGACGTCGTCACGCGACGGCAGGAAGCCGCGGAGGCGCAAGAAGCCGTAGCCCTCGTCGCGCAGGTCGAGGTGGCCTTCGACGGCGACGGGCTCGCCGGTGAACTCGTCGGGCTGGCCGCCGGGCCCGCCGTCGGGTCCCCGATCGCGGTTGCGACCACGCCGCCGCCGGCGGC